>NZ_DLHL01000012.1 GCF_002483225.1 Gemmatimonas sp. UBA7669
ACCGGTTTTTCAGCACCCTGTTAGCCGTCCGGTGCATCATCGTGGTGGTTCGCCGCGTGCCACACTTCAACCCCGGGTTACCGATGTCTTCCCGTCGCTCGGCGCTACGGCGCCCAGTTGCTGTTCTGATTGTTCTGGTTGGCGCTACGAGCTCGGCGCAGGCCCAGGTCGCACCGCGGGACAGCAGCATCGTGCGCGGGGACCGCACGATCTGGCACGAGCACCATCCGAGTGAACGCGAGTGGGGCTATGCACAGGCCATCGTGATTGGCAACACCATTCACATGTCGGGCACCATTGGCGGCGGTGCGACCATGGAAGCGCAACTGCGGCAGATCTATCGACGCATCGAACGCGGCTTGGCCAAGCACGGGGCGCGCATGGAGCACATCGTGCGCGAAACAGTCTTTACCAAGGACGTGCAGGCCCTCGCCGCCGCCAACGCGGTGCGCAAGGCGGCCTATGCCGGTCACACGCCGGCGGCGTCCTGGGTGCAGGTCACCCGACTGCTCGCTGAGCAGGCGCTGGTGGAAATCGAAGTCACGGCGGTGTTGCCGTCCGTTGTGCCGTCGGGGCGTTGAGGCTCGGCGTGTTGCGGAGGCGTGCGGCCGCCCACGCCGCGTGCCCGCGCACGATTTCATGATCGTGCTCGCACATAGCCTCCAGCACGGCCAGGTCCTCCGTGGTGCCGACATTGCCGAGGACAACACAGGCATTGCGCTGCAGCATCCAGAGTTTGGCGCGCTTGATGGCCGATCCCTTGAAGGCCGCGGCGTAGTCTGCGGAGCTCATCATGAGGAGCTCGCGCGCCAGCGCGCGTGTGCCTTCACGGTCGTGTGAGTTGGCGAACAGCGTGCGCGGAGCAAACTCGGGCAACATGGCAGGCTGTGCGAAACGCTGATTCCAGGGACACACGTCGTTGCAGATGTCACAGCCGTAGAGCAGCCCGCCCATGCGCTCGCGCAGGGCATCGGGAATGTCTTCGCGATGCTCGATGGTCAGATAGCTGATGCAACGGGTGGCGTCGAGTTCACGCGGTGCCGGCAGCGCGCCGGTTGGACAGGCGTCAAGGCAGCGCGTGCAGCGGCCGCAGCGATCCGCCTCGAACGGCGCGGACGGTTCGAGTTCGAGCTCCACGAACAGCGATGCGAGAAACACGAACGACCCGGCGCGCGGCGTGATGAGCATGGTGTTCTTGCCAAACCAGCCGAGGCCGGCGCGCTGTGCCAGATCGCGCTCGAGGATGGGACTGCTGTCCACGTAGGGCCGCGCATTCACCGATCGCCCCAGCTGCGATTCAAGCCACACGTGCAGCTCGCGCAGCCGCGCCCGCAGCACCTCGTGGTAGTCATCGCCGCGCGCATAGCGGGCCACTGCGCCACTGGGTTCGGTGCCCCCGTACGAGGCCGCCACCACGATCGCGTGTGTGGCCCCCGCATGGGGCAGGCGCGCATCGGCACGCAGTCGCGCGCCGTCACCGCTCAGATAGTGCATGTTGCCCTGCCTGCCAGCGCCCAGCCAGGCCTCGAAATGCGGCAGGGTCTCCGGGATGCCCAGCGCCGCAATGCCCGCCGCATCGAACCCGAGTCCGTATGCCTGCGCGAGAATCAGCCGGCCAAGTGCAGCCCCTGGGGTGCTCAGGGCTGGCGACCCACCCAACGCGCGAAGGCCACGATGTCCTCAGCCGGGGGGACGGCGGCTTCGTCGCCATACGCCGTGTACATGCGCCAGCGCAGATAATTGACGGCCGGCAGCGGCAAGAACGGAAACCGCCGGTACCAGTGGCGGTGCCGGAAGCGCCAGGCCACGCGCAGCAAGTCGATGGCCAGCAACGGGTTGACCAGCGAGCGGGCGGTCAGGGTGAGGAACAGGCGCGGCCAGGACATACCGGAAATATAGCCGACTCCAGACTGTGGACAGGTCATCAAGACCCGTCCGTGTCCTGCCGACACTTCCCGTGGGGCTGCCGACGAGGGTACCCACTGCTTCTCCCGGTCCGGTTGCCAGTCGCCATGTCCTCATCCCTCGATTCTCCCGTCGGGCGCCGTCGTGCGCGCGCCTGGTGGGCGGATTCGCTGGTGCTCATGGCCTGCGTGCTTCTGGCAGAACTGGCCCTGGACGAGGCGGTGGAGACCAGCACCCTGCTGATCTCACAGACGGCGCGGGCCTGGGTAGACGCGGTGGCCCTCTGCCTCATCATTGGGCCGCTGTTCGGCTGGACGCTGTATCGCCGGCATGTCGACGCCAAGTACGCGCACGTGCCCGACCCGGCCAAGCGCGCGCCGGGCAGCCCGCACCAGAAAGTGCGCGTTGTGCTGAACGGAGCGCTCGGCATCATCGGGGTGCTCATTGTCGGAGCGCTCTGGGCACACCTCGCCTCGCTGTCGTCCGCCCGCACCACGGCGGCCTGGGAAGAGGTGGCGGGTCGCCAGAGCATGCGCAGCCAACGTATCGCGCGCCTGGCGCTGACGCACCTGCCGGACGGGAGTGACTCACTCGCGCTGGTTGACGCGGTCGAGCGGCTCGAAAGTGAAGTGCAGGCCATTCACAGCGTAGCCGCGACCAACGGTTCTCTCGCTGCGGCGCAGAGCGGCATCCTCTCGCCGTCAACCATCACCACATGGCAGGCCGCGAGCCGCGCGCTCGCCAGGCACACGCGGGCATTGCTGGCCGCGCCTGCGGCAACCGACCGCGCGCTCGCCGACAGCGTCCTGGCGGCGTCCGACGTGCTCATGCGAGTGGCCGACGACGTGCGCAATGAGCTCGCCCTGCAACAGCAGGAGCGCATCGGCAACCAGCAGCGCTGGGGCTGGAGTGTGGCGCTCCTTCTGCTGGCAATTCTTCTTGGGGCGCTGGGGCTGGTGCTCGAGCCCGTGGTGCGTCTGTTGCGCCGCCAACACGTGGCCATTGTATCGCAGAGCCTCGAGTTCGAGCGTCTGGCCATGGTCGCGCAGCGCACCAGCAACGCGGTGTTGATTACCGACGAAGCCATGCGTATTACCTGGGCCAACGACGCCTTCACTCGGCTGAGCGGGTACACGCTGGACGAGGTGATGGGGCGCGTCCCCAGCGACTTCCTGCGCGGGGAGGAGAGCGACCCGGAAATGATCGCCCATCTGATGCGGGCCGTGGATTTCGGGGAAAGTGTGCGCGGCACGCTGCAGGATCGGCGCAAGGACGGCACGTTGCATTGGATCGACCTGTCCATTGAGCCGCTGCGTACCAGCGATCAGGTGACGGGCTCCATTTGCGTGTACTCCGATGTGTCCGACCTCGTGAGTGTGCAGCGGGCCTTGTCGCGCGAGCGCGAGGTGTTGGCCAATACGACGGCGCAGCTCAGGGAAGCGTTGGCTGTGGCCCGCCTTGGCAGTTGGTCGCTGGATCTCGCGTCCGACACAATCGAGTGGTCGCCGGAGACGTACCAGTTGTTCGGTCGCGATCCGGCGCTTGGCCCGCCGCCGCGTGACGAGGTGGTGCAGCTCTACGCGCCCGAGGACACGGCGCGCCTCAAAGAAGCGGCCGTCGCCGCGTATACGGACGGCCGCGCCTACTCGCTTGTCGTACGCACGGCGGGCCACAATCCGGACGTGCGCTGGATTCGTGCCGAGGGGCGTGCGCGTTATGCGGCCGACGGTCGCATTACCGGCCTGATTGGCACGGCCGTGGACGTGACGGAGTCGGTCGAACGTGAGGAAGCCCTGCGGCTCGCCCAGGCACACGCTGAAGCGGCCAATCGTTCGAAGAGCGAATTCCTGGCCAACATGAGTCATGAAATTCGCACGCCGCTCACGGCCATTCTGGGTTACACCGACCTGCTTCGGGACGAGGTGCGCGCGAGTGGCGCCAACAGCGAACAGCTCGCGTCGCTCGATACCATCCGCCGTGCAGGCGAGCATCTGCTGAGTGTCATCAACGACATTCTCGACATCTCCAAGATTGAAGCCGGGCGCATGGCCGTGGAGGCGGTACCCACCGAGTTGCCGGCCGTGCTGCTGGACGTGGAAAGCCTCATGCGCGCGCGCGCCGAGCAGAAGGGCGTTTCGCTCGAATGCCGTCTCACCGCGCCCATTCCGGTGCAGGTCAATACTGACCCGACGCGTCTCAGACAGGTGCTCATGAATCTCGTGGGCAACGCGGTCAAGTTCACTGATCGCGGACGTGTGCTGCTGGAGGCCGGTGTCGAAGAGTCCGAGGCTGGTCCGTTGCTGGTGCTCAGTGTGGATGATACGGGCCCGGGCATGAGTGAGGAGCAGGTGGCGCAACTGTTCCAGGCCTTCATGCAGGTGGATTCCTCCATGACGCGGCGCCACGGCGGCACCGGACTTGGCCTCACCATCTCACGTCGCCTCGCCCAGCTCATGGGTGGCGACGTGGAACTGGCGCAGACCGCTGTGGGTCGTGGATCGCGCTTCGAAGTCCGCTTGCCACTGCGCCCGGTGGACGACAGCCAGCGGATCACGCAGATCACCGCCCGCCGCCTCACCCCCACGATGGCTCCGGTCGCCGTGACGCTGCGCGGACACATCCTCCTGGCCGAAGACGGCGAGGACAACCAACGGCTCATCGCCATCCTGCTGCGCGCCGCCGGCGCAGAGGTCACCATCGTGCGCAACGGACGTGAAGCACTCGAGGCCCTCGATTGGGCACGGGCTGCGGGCGCGCCGTTCGACGTACTTCTGACGGACATGCAAATGCCCGAAATGGACGGCTACACCCTCGCTCGTACCCTGCGCGATGCGGGCAACACCATACCCGTGATTGCGCTCACCGCGCACGCCATGGCCGAAGATCGGCAGCGCTGCCTGGATGCCGGCTGCGATGACTACGCGAGCAAGCCCATCGATCGCACCGCCTTGCTCACGACGTTGGCGCGCTGGCTGCCCGGTTCGCCGGACATCTTCCCGGTGGTTGCAGACGGCACACCTGGCGAGACCGCGGCCGTCTTGCCGAACGCCCCCGACCAGCTCGTGAGTGAATTGGCGGACGATCCCGACCTCGCCGATGTCGTGCGATCGTTTGCCCTGGCAATGCCGGATCGCGCGGCCGCGCTCGCCACTGCCGTTCGCGCCGAAAACGACACCGAAACGTTCCGACTGGCGCACCAGCTCAAGGGAGCAGCCGGCAGCTATGGCTTCCCGGTGGTGAGTACGCTCGCCCGGACACTCGAGGTGCACACACGCGCGGCAGACCGTGAGGCGCAACTTGTGGTGATGGATCGCCTGCTGCAGTTGTCGGCGGCCGCGCATCGCGCCGTTGAGCCGCATGCCGTGGAGCCGTATGCGGTGGAGGTGCAGGCATGAGCGCCGAACGTCGTCGCCCCGTGTCGTGGCAGGCCTCGCACGCGCCGGCCCATGTGCTGCTGATCGATGACGATGCGGCCATTCATTCGCTCGTCACCGCCATGCTCAAGTCCATCGATGTGCAGGTGTCCAGCGCATACGATGCCGCCGAGGGAATTGAACGCGCGCTCGAGATCGCGCCCGACCTCATCCTGCTCGATCACGAGCTGCCTGATGCCACTGGCGTGGACATGCTGGCCCGCATGCGGGCGCTGCCCGCGCTGGCCGCCACACCGGTCATCGTGGTGACCGCCAGTGAGCGCCGTGAAGTGTTGACCGCCTGTTTTGCCGGCGGCGCCTCCGATTACCTGCGCAAGCCGTTCTTTGGCGCCGAATTGCGGGCGCGTGTGCAGTCGGTCATCGACCGGCAACGCATGGTGGCCGAATTGGGGCGCGCGGCACACGTGGACTCGCTCACCGGCTTGCCCAATCGTGCGCTGCTCAATCTGCGCTTGCAGGCCGCCATTGATCGCAGCAGCGAGCGAACGGACTATGGTTTCGCGGTCATGTTCATCGACTTCGACCGCTTCAAGATCATCAACGACAGTCTCGGCCACGAAGTGGGGGACTTGCTGCTGCGCGAAATCGCGCATCGGCTGCGTGAGAATCTGCGCGCCAACGACACCATAGCCCGCGAGGCCGCCGGTCCGACCGTGGCCCGCCTGGGCGGCGATGAGTTCGTCATCGTGCTGGATAGTGTGCCCGACGTGGAAACGTCGGCGCAAGTCGCGGAGCGTCTGCTGCCGGCGCTCGAAGCTGTGTATCACCTGGGTGAGCATACGGTTCGCACCAGCGCCAGCATCGGCATCGTGCACAGCAGCGCCGGATATGATTCGGCCGATGACATGCTGCGTGACGCCGACATTGCCATGTACGAGGCCAAGGCACGCGGTCGCAATTGCTATGCGGTCTTCACGCCGTTCATGCGCGAAGCGGTGCGCAATCGTCTGCGCCTCGAGAACGCACTGCGCGAGGCCATCGGCACCGAGCAGATCTACCTGGCGTATCAGCCCATCATGAGCCTCGACTCGCGGCGCGTGGAGAGCGTGGAAGTGCTCGCGCGTTGGCGTCATCCGGAACTCGGGCTGATTTCACCGGTGGAGTTCATTCCCATCGCCGAGGAGACGCGGCTCATCGTGCCGCTCGCTGACGATATTCTGCGGCGCGCCTGCCAACAGTATCTCGCGTGGCATGAGCGCAGCCCCGAGGCTGCGCCGCGCTATCTGAGTGTCAATCTGTCGCGGGTCCAACTGGCCGATCCGACCATGGCAGACCGGGTCATTGCCATCCTCGACGAACTGGACATGCCGCGCGGCGCCATCCAGCTTGAAGTGACCGAATCACAGCTCATGCAGCACCGGGTCGTGGCGGCAGAACTGCTCACCCGACTCAAGCAGCATGGCATCCGGCTGGCCATGGACGACTTTGGCACCGGGTACTCGTCGCTGTCCTGTCTGCAGGAGTTCCCCTTCGACGTGCTCAAGGTGGACCGGGCGCTGACGGAGAACGTCAGCCGCGGTCGGGGGTATTCGGCGCTGCTGCACGCAGTCATGACATTGGCGGACAACCTGGGACTCGACGTGGTGGCCGAGGGAATCGAAACGATGGAACAGCTGGTGTTGCTGCAGGCGCTCGAGTGTCCGTATGGGCAGGGCTACCTGCTGGCGCGGCCCATGGAAGCCGATGCACTGGAGGCCTGGTGTCTCGCGAGTTCGCCCATGGCCGCCGAGGTCCCTTGATGGATCGGGTCATTCGGCTCACCCTCGAGCGGGTGGCCAGCGTGGCGACACTCCCCGATGTGGCCATGCGTGTCATGCGCATCGCCGATGATCCATCGGCTACAGAGGATGACCTGCAGGAGGTGCTGGAAAGCGATCCGGCGCTTGCGGCGCGTGTGCTGCGTGTGGTCAACTCCGCGTTCTATCGGCGGCAACGTGAGGTGAGTTCGCCGCGTGGCGCCATCAAGCTGCTTGGCGTGTCGGCCATTCGGAATATTGCGCTTGCCGCGAGTTTACATCGGCTCTATCGCGGTCGCCGCGCCATCGCCGGCTTCGATCCGGCGGAGCTCTGGGCCCACTGCGTGGCTGTCGGGACGGCTGCCCGTGAATTGGCGCGTCGTGTGCCGGCGGTGGTGCCGGAGGAAGCCATGGTGGCCGGCCTGCTGCACGACATTGGCCTCATTCTGGCGCTGCAGGCCTGGACGCCGGAATTCACGCAGGTGGTCGCGCAGGCCACGCTCATCAACTCGGCGTCCTTCGCGCAGCTCGAGCGCACGCATGTGGGGGCCACCCATGAAGAGCTGGGCGGCGCGCTCTGCGATCAGTGGCACTTCCCGGTGGCGCTGGTGAACGCTTGCCGCTTCCATCACGACTTCCGTGCACTGCCGGCTGAGGCGCAGGCCATGCCGGCCCTGGTGCACCTGGCCGATCGTATGGCGGCCCGAATGGGCGCTGGCTTCTGCCGCAGTGTGGATGGCGATGGGCTCGAGTACGAAGCCTGTGCGGTGCTCGGGTTGACCGACGAGGACCTGAAGGCAGTGGAAGCGGAGTTGCCGGTGCTGTTGCCGCAAACCGAGGCCCTGCTCGCCGCCTGAGTCCGCCGGGTAGATTATCCGGTATGCATCTCGACGAATATCAGCAGCTTGCCGCGCGCACCTTGGGGCGTGACCGCACCCACGAACAGCAGTTGGCCAACGCGGCCCTCGGCCTCACCGGTGAAGCCGGTGAAGTGGCGGAGATCATCAAGAAGCATCTCTATCACGCCACGCCGCTCGACCAGGACGCGTTGGTGAAGGAACTGGGCGACTGTCTCTGGTACCTCGGCGCCTTTGCCACCGTACAGGGACTTTCGCTCGACGACATCGCGCAGCGCAACATCGAGAAGCTGCGGCGGCGCTATCCGGAGGGATTTGATCCCGAGCGGAGTCGTAACCGGAGCGAGTGACTGGCGGCCCCTTCGTCGACCGCGTCAACGCAGGAACGACCGACCGTCCCAGGGCTGTGTGTGCGGAATGCGCAGCAGATCGAGGGCACTGGGCACGACATCCGTCGTGCGTTGCGGCTGTCGCTGCACGGGCAGGTCGAGCAGCAGGGGGACGTCCATCTGTTCGCGCAGCAGGGCCCCGTGTGTTGAGCGGTGGGCCACCGGTTCGTATCGCGCGCGCAAATCCCAGCCGGCACTCGCCGAGACAATGATGTCGCCGCTGCGTGGTGCCGGCGCCAACAGCGCCAGTTGCACGACGGCGTCGGGATAGGGTGAACGCGTCGTGAGTTCCCAGGCCGCGTCGCGATCGAGATCGGCATGGCTGCCGCCCAGTTGCAGCGGGTCGCCGCCCGACGCGTCGTAACTCCATCGTTGGCGGGCGCTGTCACACACAATGCGCGCTTCGCCACGCGCCGCGTGCGCGACGCGAAGCTGCTCGGTGTTGTCGGCGACCACCACGAGATCCACCGCCTCGCGCCGCAGCAGCGCCTGGCGCGTCTCTTCCCAGCGCGCCGCATGCGAGGACCACCAGCGCCTGGCGCGCTCTTCCGGATGCAGATACAGGTGGGCCATGGCGTTGCCACCCACCATGAGGGCGACGTCCGGCCGCGACACAAACAGCTGCGGATGGGCCAGCACACGCAGGCCGCGGGACTCGAGCCAGGCGTGCAGGTCCTCATGCTGCGTAACCGGCGCGTGGCCATGATCCCCCACGACCCACACATGCAGCGGTGCGGACCAGACGTCGCGTGCGGCAATCGTGTGCGCCGTGGTCACCGCCATGTCGATGTCCGCGAGGGCCTGTCGAACCGCCGGTGCATGCGGCCCGTACTTGTGTGCGAACTTGTCCGGGCTTGTGAGAGCCAGCACGCTGATGCGAGGACGCACGGCCGAAAAACGCCGAAAGAACGCGGCCGTCGCGCGCTGCTCCACGCGCTGCCAGCCGAAGAGGTCGCCGCGAAAATGCGACGGGGCAGCGCGCAGCATCCACGCTACCGAACGTCCAACGTGCCCGTGACTGACACCACGTCCCAGCATGCTCATGGCACTCAATGAGGGCTGCGCCATCTCGAACACCGTGGGCAGGTGTGCATGCACATCGCGGTCCACCTGCCAGATGTCGATGCCGGCATAACTGCGCGCGGGCGCGGCGGCCCAGCGGAGGCTGCGTTGCCGATCGAACCAGCGCAGGCCCGGCAAGCCGGCTGAGGCCGGATGGCGCCCCATGAGAAACGGCACGTAGGCGGGGCCGGTTACCGAGGGAAAGCTGGCCGATACCGTGTGCAGGCCGCCACGGACTGCCAATGCACGCAGCGCCGGCAGTCGGCCGCCTGCCATTTCTTCCGCCAGCACATCCGGGCGCACACCATCGGCCACCACCAGGAGCAAGTGCGCAGGTCCGGTGGTATCATGGGTTGTGTCTGTCATGCCTTCGGCAAGGTGTTGGCATGCGTCTTCCACCTCTGTTCAGCTCTCATGGCCACATCGAAGAACGGCAAGGCCCGGACGGCAACCGGCAAGCGGGCGTCACCTGATACCCGCAAGGCCGCCGAAGAGGCCTGCGTTGAAGGGTATCGCGAACGTAATGAAGAAGGTCACCGCAAGGCCGGCCGCGACCCCAAGGAAGGCTACCGGATGGTGAAAAACGGAGGGCGCACGGTGAAGCGTGTCGATCTCGGCTTGCTCGATCAGGCCATCCGCGATCGGCCCATGCTCACGGAAGACGAGAAGCTGCTGCATCACCCCGAAGGCGTGACCTCCGCCTTTACCCGCTCCGATCCGTGGCGCGTGATGCGCATCATGTCGGAGTTCGTGGAAGGCTTTGATGCGCTGGCCGAGGTGCAGAAGGGCGTGACGATCTTCGGCTCGGCGCGTACAGGCCCCGACGATCCGCAGTATGAGGCGGCGCGGGAAACGGCCCGGTTGCTGGCCGAGCAGGGATTTGCCGTGCTCACGGGAGCAGGCCCCGGCATCATGGAGGCCGCCAATCGCGGGGCACGCGAGGCGGGTGGGCACTCGATCGGCTGCAATATCGAACTGCCCTTCGAGCAGGGAGCCAATCCCTACGTCGATACGCTCGTCAACTTCCGCTATTTCTTCGTGCGGAAGACGATGTTCATCAAGTACTCCAACGCGTTCATCATCTTCCCTGGCGGGTTCGGCACGCTCGACGAACTGTTCGAGGCGCTCACGCTCATTCAAACGGGCAAGATCTACCACTTTCCGGTCATTCTTTTCGGCCGGCATTACTGGGCCGGTCTCGTGCGTTGGATTCAGTCGCGCATGGCGGGTGAAGGCAAGATCTCACCAGGCGATCTCGACTTGCTGGTGCTCACCGACGATCCGCGCGAGGCGGTGCAGGCCGTGGTGGACGCACATCATGCGCAAACGGCATCGGCGCAGACACCCTGAAGCCGCGATCGGGCGCTAGTGTGACGACGGGTGGCGCGTCAGCGGCGCGGACGCCGCCACCCGATCGCAGGCGCTTCGCAGCAGCGGGCCGAGCAGCGTGGGGTGCGTGACGTGCGGCAGATGGCCACTCACCGGCAGCACCTCGTGCAGCACGCAGTGGGTGCGCGCCGCCAGCCACGCGCCCACGGCAACTGGCACGGCCACGTCGTCTGCGTTCTGCACGATAGAAACGGGGCAGCGGATGTTGGGCACCACGTCGCGGTGATCGCTGGTGAAGATGCTGCGCAGCAGCATGCGGCCAATATCGGGCCGCAGCGCCAGCAGCGTGTCGCGAAAATCGGCGAGTTGGTGTGACGTGGCGTCGCGCCCGAGTGCCATGGGGCCGAAGCCGGCCATCCACGCGGCGAGGTCGGCATCGACACTGCGCAGCAGGCCGTCCACATCATCAGCGGAGAAGCCGCCGTGGTAGTCCTCGCGATTCACGTAGCTGGGCGAGGCACCGATCATGAACAGCTCGGACATGGAGCCCGGCGCCGAAACCTCAGCGAGCGCCCCGATCATGCCGCTCATGGAGTGCCCGACAAAGAGCAGCCGCGGGGCCTCGAGGCGTGCCAAGAGTCCACCCAGGTCTGCCGCGTGTCCGGCATAACTCTGGTAGCGTGCGGCGTCCCAGTGCGCGGAGGTGGCCGGCGTGGTGCCCACGTAGTCAAAACGCACCACGCGCCAATCGGCCGGCACATACGACAGGACCTGCGACCAGACCTGCTGCGTCGTGCTCAGGCCGTTCCCGAAGACGATGGTGTTGGGGCCCTCGCCCTGGATGGTGACGGACAGCCGTGAGTCGGGTTGCACAGGAGCCTCGTGGGGAAGCGGCAGCGGACCGTCGATCCCTCCCCGGTGGTCGGGATCGGTGTTACATTCTCAAATTAGTCACGCGCCCGGCCCGACGACGGCCGGGCGCTCGCCTTTTATCGGACCCCGGTTGGCTCGCGCATGTTTCAGGAACTCATCGCCCAGATGGCGCGTGAAGTCGAAAAGCTCCAGCATGAGCTGAACGTCACGCTACCCAATGAAATCCGTAAGGCCGTCGAACTCGGTGATCTCAAGGAGAACAGCGAGTACAAGGCCGCACTGGAGCGCCAGCAGTTTGTGCAGGCGCGTCTGGGTCAGCTCACGCAGCGCGTGACCAAGTTGGCCAACATCGATATCACGCAGATTCCGGCCGACAAGGTGGGCCTGGGCTCGCGTGTGACGGTCACCGACGATCAGACCAGTGCCGCTGAGGTGTACGAGCTGGTTTTCGGCGATGCCGGCGAGTTGCAGGAAGGGCACGTCACCATGGCGTCGCCCATCGGGCGCGCCTTGCAGGGCAAGGGCGTGGGGGAGCAGGTGATCTTCAAGCTGCCCACCAGGATCCGCCGCCTCACCATCGTGGAACTGCGCACCATTCACGATCGCAACGCCGACGAATTGGTCTGATCGATGCGGAACAGGCGCGCCACGTCGGTGGCGTAGCGCGCCAGTTCTTCATCGCGCTCGGCGTTCGTCCAACCGAGCTCCCGTTGCATGCGGTCCGCCACGCGCGGCGCCACGGATAGGCCGAAGTCGCGCTGTTCGAACGCGAGGTGGGTGCGGCGAACCAGCACATCGCTCAGCGTGGCCGCCATCTCGGCACGCACCGCATGCCGCACTTCGGCCATCACATAAGGCAGCTCGGGTACAAGTCGCTCGCAAAGCGATTCGTCGTCGACCGTGGGCGACCACACGGCGCGCCAGCGGCTTCCGTAGGCCTGCGCAAGACGCCGAGCCACGTCGCTGTGCCCGCAGGCCAACTGTGCCTCGTGCAGCACCAGCTCCTGCGCCTGCTCCCCGCCCGGTAGGGGGGTCTCGAGACTGCGCTCCTGCTGCACCCTGGTGTGCGCTTGTCCAAGGGCCTGCATGACGTGACGCAGAATGTCCGCCGCCATGGCGCGATAGGTGGTGAGCTTGCCGCCGGTGACGCTCAACACACCAGGTTGCACGCGCTCCACCACATGCTCGCGCGAGGCACTGCCCGCGCCCGCACCCGACGTGGCGCGCCGGGCCGCGAGGGGACGGATGCCACTCCACGCGCTGATGACATCGTCGGGCGTCAGTTGCGCGTCCGGAAACCGTTGGTTCACCGAGTCGAGCAAATAGTGCACGTCGGCTTCCGTGGCACGAATGTCGTCGGGCCCACGCGGGGCGGGATGCTCCGTGGTGCCTATGACGGTGTGACGTCCCGACGGCAGCACAAACATCACGCGACCATCCACCGGTGAGACCAGCGTGATGGCTTCGTGGTGTCCCACACGTTCGCGCGGGACGCAGAGATGGGCACCCGCCGACCCCAGGACCTGCGTGCCTCGTGCGACCTGGGCTTTGTCGTTGCCCGCGTCAAGCAGAGCCAGCGTCGTGTCGCTCCATGGCCCGGTGGCGTTCACCACAACGCGGGCCCGAATGGCCATCGATTGCTGCGCATGCGGGCGAGTGAGTCGGTCGCGCACTTCCACCCCCACCACGCGTCCGGCCTCATACAGCCCACGCACCACCTCGACGTGGTTGCACATCACACTGCCGGACGCTGCTCCGACCTCTGCGGCGGCCAGGATGGTCATCGCCGTCAGTCGGGAATCGTCGGTGGCCGCATCCCAGTAGCGTGCACCACCACGGAGGCCGTGGGAGTCGAGCGCGGGTTCGCGGCGCAGCACCTCTTCGCGGGACAGGGCCTCGTGCCTCCCCACGTTGCGGAAGAGCGCAAGCGCATCGTACAACGCCAGTCCGGCGCGGAGCTTCCAACGCGGCACGCGTGCCCCGGCATAGACTGGCCAGGTGAAGGCGAGCGGGCGGACCAGATGCGGCGCCAGTGTGAGCAGGCGGCGACGCTCCTGACTCGACTCAAACACCAGACCGAGGTGCCCATGCTCGAGATAGCGCACGCCGCCATGCACCAGGCGGGAGGAACGACTGGACGTGCCACTGGCAAAGTCGTCCCGCTCCACCAGGGCCGTGCGCAACCCGGCCAGCGTGGCCTCCCGGGCCAGCCCCGCGCCCGTGATGCCTCCGCCAATGATCAGCAGGTCAAACGTGCCCTCCGTCAGCCGGGTCAGCTGCGCGGCGCGGGACCAGGTTTCCTGAGTCGCCATCTGCGCACGTTCGCCCCGGGGCCAAAGCTGCGCCAGTCACACGGCCGCCGGCGTGACCGATTTGTGCCGCGTGGCCTGGCACGAGGGGCCCCGCACTCTGCCCGGGATCGTGGCTGCGGACTAAGTTCGGAGGATGTCCCCCTACGGCTCCCAGCGACGAGTGGCCATCGTGGCCGGCCTGCGCACCCCATTCGCGCGTTCGGGAACCGCGCTCCAGAGCTACAGCGCCATTGAGCTTGGCCGACTTGCGGTGGCCGAGCTCATGCAGCGCAGCGGACTGGATGGGAAGGCGGTGGACCTGTTGGTGTTCGGCACCGTGGTGCACAACGTCATGGCGCCCAACATCGCGCGCGAAGTGGCGTTGCTGCCGCACTTCCCACGCGATCTGCAGGCCTACACGGTGGCGCGCGCCTGTGCCTCAGCCAATCAGGCCATTACCGATGCCGCCGACCAGATCGGACTCGGTCATGCGGACATTGCCATCGCCGGCGGCGCCGAGTCCCTGTCGCAGGTGCCCATTCTGCACTCGCGTGGCATGAGTGACGTGCTGATCGCGGCGTCCAAGGCTCGTTCCCTGGGTGAGCGGGTGGCCACACTCGCGCGCCTCCGGCCACGCGATCTGGTGCCCATCACGCCGGCCATTGCCGAGCCAAGCACCGGTGAGACGATGGGGCAGAGCGCGGACAAGATGGCCAAGCTCAACGGCATCTCGCGTGAGGCGCAGGATCGTTTTGCATTGCGTTCGCACCAACGTGCTGCCGCCGGATTTGATGATGGCCGTCTGGCCGCGGAAATCGTGCCGGTGCCGGAGCCGCCCGACTACGCCACGCTGCTCGCCAGCGACAATCTCGTGCGGCGCGATACCACCTACGAGAAACTCGCCGCGCTCAAGCCGGTGTTTGACAGGACCTACGGATCGGTGACCGCTGGCAACGCGTCGCCACTCACGGACGGCGCCGCGGCGGTGTTGCTCATGAGCGAAGAGCGTGCGCGCGCACTCGGCTTTGCGCCCATCGCCTACATCCGTTCGTATGCCTATGCGGCCATCGATCCGGCAGAGCAGTTGCTGCAGGCGCCGGTGTTCGCGGCGCCCATGGCGCTCAAGCGCGCCGGACTTAGGCTGGCGGACATGGACCTGGTGGATATGCACGAGGCCTTCGCGGCACAGGTGCTCAGCAATCTGCAGGGCCTCGCCTCGAAAGCCTGGGCTGAGCGCGCGGGGTTCTCGGCGCCTGCGGGCGAGGTCGATCCGGAACGCCTCAACGTCATGGGCGGCTCGCTGTCCATCGGCCATCCGTTTGGCGCGACGGGCGCGCGCATTGTCACCACGCTGGCCAACGAACTCGCTCGGCGCAACGCGCAGTTCGGTTTGCTGACCGTGTGCGCGGCCGGTGGCATGGGACACGCCATGGTGCTGGAGCGCGCGTGAGCGGTTCTGAGTCCCTGCCCGATGATGTCCTGCTCTTTGAGGACGCCGGAACTGGTCTTCGACTGAGTGTTTCCGGCCGCGTGGCGTGGCTGCGCTACAACCAGCCGGATTCACCCGTGAACACGCTCAACAGCCGCGTGGGTCCGGTGTTTGCGCAGTGCTTCGATCGCATCGAGCAGGACGATGCCATTGATGGCGCCGTGCTGGTCAGTGACAAGGCGGACACCTGGATTGCCGGCGCCGACATCGAGGAGTTGCGTGGCATCCGCGAGGCGGCTGAGGCCGAGGCCCTGTCGCGCGGTGGGCAGCAACTGCTCGACCGACTCGCGGCTTTCCGCAAACCCATCGTGGCCGCCATTCACGGCGCGGCGTTGGGTGGCGGACTCGAGGTGGCACTCGCCTGCCGGCACCGCATTGCCTCGGAGCACGACAAGACGGTGTTGGCGCTGCCTGAGGTACAGCTGGGGCTGTTGCCGGGTGCCGGCGGTACCCAGCGTCTGCCGCGGATAGTGGGCCTGCAGGCCGCACTCGACATGATGCTCACGGGTCGCAATATCCGCGCACGCAAGGCGTGGCAGATGGGATTGGTGCACGAGCTGGTGCATCCCGCCATTCTGCGGCGTGTCGCTGGTCAGCGAGTGCAGGAACTGGCTGCGGGGGTGCCGCTCTCGCTGCGGCCGCGCAAGACGCCGCCCATGCAGCACTTGCTCGAAGACAATCCCATCGGACGGGCGCTGGTGTACCACAAGGCGCGCGAGTCCGTCATGAAAAAAACCGGCGGGCACTATCCGGCGCCGCTGGCACTGCTCGATGTCGTGAAGCGTGGGCTCGAGGATGGCATGGCCGCGGGCCTTGCGGAGGAGGCACGGGCCTTCGGTCGTCTGGCCGTGTCGGCGGAATCGCGGCATCTCGTGTCCATCTTCTTTGCCACGACCGCGCTCAAGAAAGACAACGGACTCCGCGAGGGGCAGACGGGCACGGCCAAACGCGTGCGCAAGCTCGCGGTGCTGGGCGCCGGATTCATGGGGGCGGGCATTGCCGGTATCGCGGTGCAACGCGGCAGCCTGGTGCGGCTCAAGGACGCCTCGCTGGAACGCGTAGCGGCCGGCATGCGAGCCGTACGCGATGTCGTAAGCGAGCGGCAGCGTCGTCGGCAGATTACCCGCACGCAGATGGACGACATGCTGAGTGCGCTGGGCCCCACGGTGGATTACCGGGGCTTTGCCGACGTGGATCTGGTCATCGAAGCGGTGTTCGAGGACTTGGCAGTCAAACTTGCCGTCCTGCGCGAAGTCGAGGCGGTGGCGCCGCAGGCCATCTTCGCGTCGAACACCAGCACCATTCCCCTGCGCGACATTGCGGCCGGGAGTCGGCGTCCTTCGCGCGTCATCGGCATGCATTTCTTTTCGCCGGTGCACAAGATGCCGCTGCTCGAGGTCATCGTCACGCCGGAAACGGATGGTGACACCGTGGCCACCGCAGTGGCCTACGGCAAACAGCTCGGCAAGACCGTTATTGTGGTGAACGATGGTGCCGGGTTCTACGTCAATCGCATTCTTGCGCCGTACCTCAATGAAGCCGGTCGACTCATCGACGACGGTGCACGCGTCGAAGACGTCGATCGGGCGTTGACCGCCTTCGGCTTTCCCGTCGGCCCCATCACCTTGCTCGACGAGGTTGGGCTCGATATCGCCGGCAAGTCGGGTCCCATTCTCGCAGCGGCCTTCGGCCCGCGCATGCAGCCCTCCGCCACCCTCACTGCCGTGCTGGCCAGCGGACGGCTGGGACGCAAGGCGCGCCGCGGCTTCTATCGCTATGACGACAAGGGCAAGCGCGATGGGGTGGACGACGCGCTGTACGCGCTCACGCCCAGCGGACCGTCACGACATGCCGTGGACATGACGGTCGTGCAGCAACGCACCGTGCTCCCGCTGCTCAACGAAGCCGTGCGTTGTCTCGAGGAGGGCGTCATCCGCTCGCCGCGAGATGGTGACATCGGGGCGGTATTCGGTATTGGCTTCCCGCCGTTTCTCGGTGGACCGTTCCGCTACATCGATCAGCTGGGCGCGGCGAAGCTCGTGGCGCAACTCGAGACGCTGGATGCGCAGCATCCCGGGCGCTATTCGCCAACGCCCCTCCTTCGGGACATGGCCAATCGTGGCGAACGATTCCACCCGTGATGCCGCATTCCGGATTGTTCATCGACTCTCGCATTCTCCCTACATGACGCAACCTGTTCTGCATCCCCGCATGGCCGAAGTGATCGACGCGTTGTCGGACGCGCAGGAGGAGATGATCGCGCTGCTGGCCACGGTGCCACCGGCGCTGCTCCACGCGCATCCGTCGTCCGACGTATGGTCGGTGGCACAGATTGTCGACCATCTGGCCATCGTGGAAGACGGCACGGGTCGTCTCGTGTCCAAGCTCATCAAGTCGGTTGCCGATACAGTGGATACGGACGAGACACCCATCGCGCCCACGCTGGCCCGGTATCAGATCCCCAATCCGGTGACACGGATCGACGCGCCCGCCATGGTGGCGCCATCGTCCGACATCGACTACGAGGCGGCACTCGCCAGACAGCAGACTGCGCGGCAGCGTCTCATCGCGGCTCTGGTCGATGCCTCCGGTCGTGCGCTGAGTCAGGCGTCTGCTCCGCACGCCATCTTCGGACCGCTCGATGGCTATCAGTGGGCACTTTTTGTCGCGCTGCATCAGCGGCGTCATCTCGTTCAGATTTCCACCACCCTTGCTGCGCTCACCTCATGAAGGCCTTCCCGGCATCTGTTCGCATCCGCCTTGCTTCTGTGCGGATTGATCATCACACGAGCGGCGCGGTTCGCCGCGTGTTGGGCCGAGGCCTGGGGGGCGCGCTGCTCTTGGCGGCGGCCACCGGCTGCGCGGTGGGTGGTGGGTCGGCGCGTGCCGGCGCCAGCGCGGGTGTGCCGCGCGGGCCAGGCGGCCTGCCGCTGCCAAGCACGCGCGCAGAACGCACCGGGTATCTCGAAACCACCCCGCATGCCGAGGTGCTGAGCTTCCTCGACTCGCTTGTCGCCATGGGGGCGCCGCTCTCCATCAGCGACCTGGCCACCTCCACTGAGGGACGCCGTGTGCCGCTGGTCGTGGCGTCGCGTCCCCGCGTGAGCACGCCTGCAGAAGCTCGTGCACTCGGTCGCCCCGTGGTGTATGTGCAGGCCAACATCCACGCCGGCGAGGTCGAGGGCAAGGAGGCGGTGCTGGCGCTGCTGCGTGACTGGTCGTTCGGTCGTCGGCCCAATGTGCTCGATTCGATGGTGGTGGTCGTCGTGCCCATCTACAACAGCGACGGCAACGAGAAGCTGGCGGCCCAGGCACGCAATCGCGGCGCGCAGAACGGGCCGGCCATGATCGGTGAGCGACCGAACGGCATGGGCCTCGATCTCAATCGCGACTACATCAAGGCCGAGGCCCCCGAGTCGCGTGGCGCACTGGCGGCGTTCACTGCGTGGCAGCCGGATCTCTTCATGGATCTGCATACCACCAACGGCAGCTATCACGGCTACGCGCTCACCTACTCGCCGTCGCTGCACCCTGCGGCGCCGCTCGCGCCATTCACTGCAGATACCCTGCTGCCGGAAATCCGGCGCCGGATGAAGGCGCGTCACGACTTCGCCGTCTTCCCCTACGGTAACTTCACGGGCGCTGATGGCCGTGAGGGGCTGACGGCCACGGAGAAGTCTGGCTGGTGGACGTACGAGCACAAGCAGCGCTTCGGCACCAACTACTACGGTTTGCGTGGCGGCATCAGCATTCTGAGCGAAGCCTATTCGCACGACCCGTTCGCGCGTCGCGTGGCCAGCACCTATGCGTTTGTGCAGGAGATTCTGTCGTACGTGGCCGAGCAGCCGTCCGCCATCCGTCGTCGGGTGGAGCAGGGCACACGCGCCGCCACGCTTGGCACGGGCAGCCGCACCACGGTGCCCATCCGTGCCCGCTTCCTCTCACGCCCTGACACCCAGGCGGTGCTGGTGGAGCGGCTCGAACGCCTGAGCGACAGCACCGTGCAGACGGAACCCGGGGTGCCGCGCGGCATTCGTCGCACGGGCGTGTTCGTGGAGCAGCGGATGCCGGTAGTGGATCGATTCGAGGCGGCCGAGTCCACCACGCCGGCCCCTTATGGCTACGTCTTCGCGGCCGAGTGGACCAAGGCGGCCGATCTGCTACGGGCTCACGGCGTGCGGGTCGACATTCTGCCACAGGCCGTAACGGCCAGCGTGCAGGTGTTCGAGGTGGATTCCTTGTCCCTGGCCGCGCGCCCCTTCCAGGGGCACCGCGAGGCCAGCGTGACCGGTCGCTGGCAGGAGCGCAGCCGGACCATCCCGGCCGGGTCCTTCTACGTGCCCCTGGGCTCCTCGCTGGACCTGCTGGCGGTGCTGTTGCTCGAGCCGCGCAGCGACGACGGCCTCCTCACCTGGAACCACTTCGATTCAGCCCTCGGCAGGGGGCGTGAGGCCCCGGTGGCACGCCTTTTGGCCCCCCTGCGTTAGGTTTTTGCCATGCTCCGCACATCCCTGCTCTACTTCTCGCGCCAGCAGCGCGTTTTCAATCTCATCAAGAACGTCGGCTTCGCGCGCAAGATGGCCTCGCGCTTCGTGGCCGGCGAGACCATCCACACCGCCATGGACGCCGTGGCGGAGCTGAACGCCAAGGGCATCACGGCCTCGCTGGACTTGCTCGGCGAGAGCGTGACCAATGAGGCCGAGGCGCGCGAAACAGGCCGGCAGTATCTCGAACTGCTTGACGGCATCAACAAGCGAAAGCTCGACGCCAATGTGTCCGTCAAACTGACGGCCATGGGACAGGACATCTCGGACGAACTCGGCATCGAAGTGGTGCGCGAGGTCATCGCACGGGCCAAGTCCTACGACAGCTTTGTGCGTCTCGACATGGAGTCGAGTGCCTACACGGACAGGACGCTGGACGCGTTCGAGCGGCATTTGTTCCCGGGTCACGAGAACAACGTGGGCATCGTGCTGCAGAGCGCGCTGCGCCGCACGCTGGACGACGTGGATCGTGCCAATCGGCTGCAGTGCCGCGTGCGTATCTGCAAGGGCGCCTATCTGGAACCGCCCGAAGTGGCCTTTCCCGACAAGGCCGACGTGGATCGCAACTACGTCGCGGCCATGCATCGTCTCATGGAGCACGGGCGGTATCCGGGCATTGCCACGCACGACGAGGCCATCATCGCCGAGGCCAAGCGCTTCGCGAAGGAGAAGGGCATCGCGCCCGACCGCTTCGAGTTCCAGATGCTCTATGGCGTGCGCCGCGACCTGCAGGAGCAGATTGTGAAGGAGGGCTACCGCATTCGTGTGTACGTGCCCTTCGGCAGCCAGTGGTATCCCTATCTCATGCGTCGACTCGCGGAGCGGCCGGCCAACATTGCCTTCATGGCCGGCAACATCGTGAAGGAGTCCTTCCGTCGCTGACACGCCGTTGAGTGGGCATCCCGGTCATCATCACCCGCCTGACCATGGGGCGGGTGATGAGCGCACCCTCGGTGGCTACATGGCCGTGCACAAACGGCCGGCCGCGTTCGAGGGTGTGGACGGTCGCAGTTATTCGGTGGACATCCTCACCGATACCACGGGTGATCGTCATGCGCCCTGGGGGGCGTATCTCTTCTTTGTGCGCTGGGGGCAGGGTGAGCCCGAAGTCACGGGGCATCTCGAGACGGGCTTTCTGGTGACGGGCCAGAGTGAAGCGGTGGTGCGTCATCAACTGGGCGCCATGCAGCTGGCCACGGTCAAGGCCACGCTCGATGGTCTGCTGCGCGGGTCCGCCACATGAGCAGCGGTGCGGTGGCGCTCACCCAGCCCATGCCGGCTGGTGACATTGTGGTTGACGGCGTCGTGGTGCAGGGTACGGGTGGGCAATGGATTGTGCGCACGGACGGTGGCGCGCGCGTGATGGCGTCCCTGCGCGGTCGCCTCAAGCAGGAAGGCGACGAGGTGCTCAAGCTGGCCGTGGGCGATCGCGTGACGATGCTGGTCGACCCCAACGAAACGGTGGGCTGCACCATCACCCGCATTCATCCGCGCAGCAGCAAGCTGGCGCGTCGTGCACCGGGGGGGGCGCGTGGTGAGCGTGTGGTGGTCGCCAACCTCGATCAGGTGCTGGTGGTATTTGCCGCCGCGCGTCCCGAGCCGCATCCGCGCATGCTCGATCGTTTTCTGGTCATTGCCGAAGCCAATGACATTGCGGCGCGCATCGTGGTGAACAAGTGCGAGCTGGTCAGCGAGGCTGAAGCGAAGGCGCTGTTTGCCGATCAGGAGGCTGCGGGGTATCCGGTGCACTACACCAGCGTGCACACAGGTGTCGGGCTGGACAGCCTGCGCGAGCAACTTGCCGGTCGCAACACGGCACTGTCAGGCCCCTCGGGTGTGGGCAAGTCCTCGCTCATGAATACGCTGTTCCCCGGCCTCAATCTGCGCACGGCGGCCATCAGCGACAGTGTGAACAAGGGACGCCACACGACGGTGGGCGCGGTGCTGCATCCCCTTCCAGGTGGTGGCTTCATTGCCGACACGCCGGGCCTGCGCGAAGTCGGCCTCTGGGGCATTGAAGCACGCGATATATCGTGGTGCTTTCCGGAGTTCCGGCCATTTCTCAACGCGTGCCGCTTTGCCGATTGCATGCACCTCGTGGAGCCCGGCTGCGCGCTGCGCGAGGCGGTGGAGCGTGGCGAGGTTTCCGCTTCGCGCTACGACTCCTTCGGCCGACTCCTGAACGAAATAGAAGCGTAAGGTGAACCGCGTAAGGTGAACGGCGGGAAGGAACGGCGCTCGAGACAGCGCTAACGTCGTCTCGGGTGCTCCACCTTCCCGCGGTCCACCTTACGCGGTCACACCTTACGCTTCTCGTTGGTTCACTTCCATTGCGAGAGGTCACCCCACGTCGACCAGCGCAGACTGCCGTCCTTGAACAGCGGCGCCAGCTTCCTGATGTCGGCCGCATTGGCCTGAAGCGCCGCCTCTTCCTCTGGCGTGAAGATGCCCAGCTTGCCGGCCTTGAATGTCGGATCGTCCTGCTTGAGCGCCCAGATCGCGATACGCTCGCGCAAGAGACCGAACTGATAGCGCGAGAGATTCTCCTTGGCCGCCGCCGGCGGATCAAACGTGCCCTCGTCCATGTCCTCGCTCACCACCGTGCGCGACTGGGACTTGATCTGTGCGTCGAGAATGGGGGCGGGTGTGTAGTACACGGGGCAGTTGGACCCCAACACCGCCATCGACATGCGCACCTGCATCACCGTCAGCGAATCGGTGACGTACACGCGTGTACGCACATCGTTGGCGTTGACCGCCGCCGACATCTTTTCGCTCAGGCGCTCCACGTCCTTGGTCAGCTTTTCGATCTGCGCTTCGTTCTTCTGCGAGTTCTGCGCGATGGCCATGGGGTTGGCGCTCGCCTTCATCTGCGCCGTCTCCAGACAGGCGCGCGACGCCTTGCTCTTCTCCTCGTGCTGTGCCGTCACGGTGCGCAGCTCACGACGCGCAGTCGCGTCGGCCAGCATGGGCTGCAGGCTGGCCACCACCAGTGCCACACGATCCTCATTCAGCACCAGGTCGGTGTTGCGCGACGACGCACTGGATGACGCCGACGATTCCGTCGGCTTGCTCGGTGTCTCCTTCTTGGGGTCGAGCTTTTCCTTGGCGGCATCCTTGGCCAGATCGGCGCCCAGCTTCTTGAGCCTGCCCAACTGCGCGGACGCGGGCGTGGCACTCAGCACGAGGGCCGCGGCAATCCACGGCAGGTAGCGCGTGGCCCGAGGGGCGACGGTGAACGACGGAAGGCGCCGGGACATGGGGAGGCTCCGAATGGGTGATGACAGGGAATCAACGACCGCGGTCCGGCGGCGCAAGCTCGGCCGTCACACGCCCGATGAGCGCCAACGGCACGCCGCGCAGCCCGGGCCAGTCGTGTGTGATAAAAGACCGGGGTGGAAATGCGGTGCTGGCTTGTCCGGACGCACGGCCTCCGCCGGGAGGGGACCCCTTGGGGGGACTCCCACTGGGGGCTGTATTCCCAAGCGTCGTAAGACGACCCGGCGTTACATCCGCCACCCGCAGCCTGAGCTGCGCCGACAAACCACCATCCAGCAATACGCCATCACGGGCGCCCAGTGTCACAAGGGCCTGCGCCATTTCCCGTGTCGTCGGTCCAAGCGGCACCCGCTCTGCCACCCCCCCAAGGCCGGCGTAGCGCGACAACACGACCAACAGAGTGCCATCACCCATCGTGCCCACCGCCAATCGGATGTCGCGGTGTGTTGGATGCACCAGAGCCTCGTTGCACAGCGCCGCCACGGCCTGTCCGCCGGAAACGATGTGCGGGTAGGACTGCACGGCTTCCACCACGTCGCGCTGGCCTCTCAGACTGGCAATCGAATCGGCGGGCACAATACGCGCGCGGCCCTGCCCGTCGACAACCAGCGCCGCAGCCAGCGCGCCTGCTCCAGGTCCCTGCCACTCGCGCCCGCGATGCACCACCCAGCCCCAGGGCCCATCATCGGTGAATTGCCCGGCATTGAGGGCAATCACCGCGTCGTCCGGAGTATCGTCGATGCGCCAGGGCGCCATGTCTTCGCCATCGCGCCGTATGGCGAGCTCCAGATGCACGACGCGCGGGTCCAGGCGAGCCACAATCAAGTCGACAGGCACTTGTGGTGAGCCCACCGCCACTCGCCATGTCGTCCACATGACCGGTGCGCCGCGCCAGGGCAGACGTGTGACGCTCCGCCGCAATGCGTTCGCTGCGTCCGCGTTCGCGTCCGCGCTTGCGCCGCGCAGTGAAGTCGCCGGGCACGGTGCCGGTGTCAGCAACGGCCGCGTTGCCTGCGCCACCATCACGGCCGGAACCGCTACCGCCAGGCCACAGCAGGCCACCACGCACCGCAGAGTCTTCATGAACGACAAGCGCTACGGCGAGAGCCGGCGTTTCACCCACGTACCCGCTTCGCGGCGATACTGAATGCGGTCGTGCAGACGACTCGAGCGTCCCTGCCAGAACTCGATTTCTTCCGGCACCACGCGGAAACCGCCCCAGTGGTCAGGCAATGGCACCTCACCCGCCGCAAAACGCTGCGTCACGGCCTCCACTTCGGCCTCCAGCACATCACGTGACGGCAGCACACTGCTCTGCACCGACGACCACGCGCCAAGACGGCTGGGCAGGGGACGTGACTGGAAATACGCGTCCGACTCGGCGCGGCTGACCCGCTGCACGGCACCCGTTACGCGCACCTGGCGCTCCAGCTCCGGCCAGAAGAAGCACAGGGCTGCGCCCGGATTGTCCGCCAGCTCCTGCCCTTTGCGGCTGCGATAGTCCGTGTAGAACACGAAGCCGCGGGCATCAACGCCCTTGAGCAGCACCATGCGCGCCGAGGGATACGCGTCAGGTGTCGCCGTCGCCAGGCACATGGCGTTCGGCTCCATGACCTCTGCGCGCACGGCCTCGTCGAACCAGGTGGTGAACTGCGCAATGGGATCGTCGGCCGCGTCCTGCTCGGAGAACGCGTGACGACGGTAATCGGTGCGGATATCGGCGATGGACATGATCACGAATGAGAGTGCAGCATGAACGCGATGGGAGCGGGCGCTGCAGTCCGCGACTCCCCTGTACTAGCAGGGTGCTGAAAAACCGGT
>NZ_DLHL01000013.1 GCF_002483225.1 Gemmatimonas sp. UBA7669
CCTACCTGATCAGAGCTTCCCTAGACGATTCGGCTCGCTGGGCGACGCGCATCCTATCAATACTTGTGGTGCCAGGTCTGATACTAGTGAGCGGTTTCGCCGCGACAGGCGCTCACCGACCAGATCCTGAATCGACATTAATTTTTCTTCGCCTCTTCACCATTGGCGAGCCCATTCCGCTACTTGCCTTAGCGCTGTGGCTTGCAATTTTCGCTTGGAGCGCCGTCAGCGCCCCATGTGACCCGCGTCAGGATTCAGGCACGCTTGCACGAGGGCACCATCGTCTGCTCGTTTGGTTGATAGCTCTATCTGCAGGCATGGTCTCACTGATCGTCGGGAGGGCTACCGGCCAAGGGATTGGCTTCTCAGCCGATGAGTATGCTGCCCTTCTGCAGGCAGACTTTCTTCGACAAGGTTCGTTCACTGGGACTATTCCTACAGAATGGTTGCCACTTCGGGAAGGCGTAACGCCTGTATTTGTATTCGAAGGTCAAGAGTCTACAGAGTGGGTGTACCAGTACATCCCCGGCTACGCAATTCTCGTCTACCTTGCCGGAATGCTGGATGCAGTGGCACTCCTAAATCCGATACTCAACGCGCTAACCGTCGTTCTGGTCGCCGAGATTGCGGAGAAGAGGTGGAGCAATCGGCAAGATCTTGCAATTCTTGCAACAATGCTCATTGCGACGTCGCAGCAGTTTCTTTTGACCGGCGGATCGCAATACAGCATGCCAGCGCATCTCATGTTCAACTCCCTGTGGCTCTTCGGTTATGTGACTGGGCCAAGGTCCGTTATCTGGATGGGCCCTGTAGGCGCATTCGCGTCGCTACTGCACCAACCAATACCGCATCCGCTCTTCGTTGCTCCTTTCCTCTTGCGTATGCTCCGAGAAAAGCGAATCGGAGCGCTCGTCTATCTCAGTTTGTGGTATACAATTGCCATCGTGTGTTTCGTGTTTTGGAGAAAGATTGGCGGGGCCATTCCGGCATCAATTCTTGGTTTGCCGAAGATGGGGAATGTCGTGGTCTTGCTTATGAATGTAATTCTGATCGCTACATGGAACGCACCCGTGGTCGCGTGGGGGCTGTTGGTCGCAATTCGGAATATGCGGAGTCTCGATTGCATCGACCTCGACCTGCTGTTCGGTATAGTAGCTGTCCTCCTCTTCTTCTTGACGTTTGTTCCCGTAACCCAAGGGCATGGATGGGGCTGGCGATACGGGCATCAAGTTCTCGTAAACATAGTGTTGCTTGCAACCACCGGTTGGAGTGCAAGCAGTAAGCTCATGGAGGCACGCCACGCGAAGCGGATGCTGACATGCTCCTTTCTGGTCTCGCTTTTGGTATTGGTGCCTTGGCGAACTGCCGTGGCATATAGAATTGTGAAGCCATTCTCAAACGCCGTAGACTGGATGAGCAAGCAAGAAGAGCATGTGTTAGTCATTCCAGCGGATTCGATATGGTACGGGCGCGATCTGATCCGCAATCATCCTTCCATGAGAAAGCCTGTCACATTGCGCGGAAGTTCGCTAGCTGGGTCTGATACTGCAGCGATTCCCGAACCGTGGCGAACCAGCGTCCGGTGGATAACAGTTGAAGAACTAGAAGCGCTCGGACTCGAGCGTGTGGACCGGGTCGTACCAGGAGCAGACCGCTAACCTCAACGACGTGCCGGCCGGGTGAGGACGTTGTGCAGTTCTCTTAACCTCCAGTTGACAGCGTGCAGAACGATGCCGACGAAGAGAAACCCGAATGACAGAAGGACGAGTCCGGTAGCCATGATGGCCTCTGGTATGTGCTGAAGGTAGTCGTCGGAGGCTCCTGATGCGCCAACGAGCAATGGTGCGGCGGCTGCGAAACCAAGGAGCAGCAATAAAACTGATATACCCCCGAAGAAGGTCAGCGGCTTAACACTTCGAAGGAGTGTGAAGATCTTCCAGAGCACCCGCGCACCGTCGCGAAATGTGCGGAGTTTGCTCTTGCTGCCAGTTGGCCGGGCGCGATACGGAACCGCGATCTCTGTGATGTGGATCTGGTAGTAAAGCATTTGGAAAGCCATATCTGTTTCGACCTCGAAACCGGGCGAGGTTACTGGTAGTTCACGGGCTACCCGTCTCGAGTAGGCTCGATAGCCACTCAGAATGTCTGAAAGGTTGGATTGTCCAATCCAGTTTACCAAGATCCGAATAAGTTGATTGCCGATCAAGTGCATGGGTCGAAAGGCCGCGTCGTCGAAACTCGAAAGTCGAGCACCTACGCACATGTCCGCATAGCCCGCCATTACAGGTGCAAGCAACTGGTGAACAAAGGAAGCGGGATAAGTATCATCTCCATCGACCATCACGAAGTAGTCGGCATCTATCTCACGCAACATCTGCTCGACTACATAGCCTTTCCCTCGCCGGGGTTCATGGCGAATCTCTGCGCCGGAAAGGAGGGCTGCCTTGACTGTGTCGTCAGTAGAAGCATTGTCAATAACTACGATCCGAGCATTTGGTAGCTCGGTTCGAAAGTCGCAGACCACCTTCTCAATTGTTTGTGCTTCGTTGAAACAGGGAATTAGGATGGCGACACCCTCGCCTTTGAACAAGGTTCTAGTGTTCATGCTGTTCGACGTCGGTGGAGGAGCCGCAACTTCCCGAAGCACGGTTTTTCGGGTAGAGCAGTAAAGTTGCGGGATCGCGGGCATGTAGGGTCCCTTACCCTGCGTGCTTCGCAAAAAATGGTTAATTGATGAGGAGACCGCGAGCGGAGCAACGGTCGGTGGCTCGCACGACGGTTTGAGCATCACCCGAGAGCGCCTGCTGTACGCAACGCGATTGGGCGGGATAGGCCGATATTGGAGTCGAACGGGCATCATGCCTTCTTGCCGTTTGGAGTCGCGTCAGAGCGCATGGTCGTGTCCAAGAACTTTCTGCTTGACCATTCAGATTGCGCGCGGAATGATGCAGCCGGTCCAGTCTCCGGCTTCCCGCCAACGGTGAGACGGGCGTCACCAGCCAGATCGCCACAAAGATTCCGTCGGCGCATATCTTTAGCCCTTCAGCCGATTGGGCGCCCCCGCTGTTCAACGCCTCGTACCGTACTGCTCTGCCCCAGGTGACTGGCGCCTCCCCCCTCCTCCTCCCCACCCCCCTCGCCAAAGCGCCGGCCCTCTGGCTCGCGCTGGCGTTCTTCGCGTCCCATGCCCTCGCGCTGAGCCTCATCCGGCTCTCCGGACCGCTCGCGCCGGCCTGGCCGCCTGTCGGGGTGGCATTCGCCGCCTTCATCATTCTGCCCCCGTCGCACCGCGCCCTCATCTTCGTGGCTGTCGCGGTGCTGGACACGCTGTCCAATACGCTGCAGGGGTTCATGACCTTCACGGCGCTGGCCTACCTCGCCGTCAGTCTCTCCGAGCTCTGGCTCGCCGAACGCTTGCTCCGCCGCTTCGCCAAGCCCACGCTCACCTTCGCGAATGTCGGCGATGTGCTCGTCTTTGTCGGCATCATCACGGTGACCTCGGCGGCCAGTGCCGTGCCGGCGTCGGTCATTGCGAAGTTTTCCAGTGGAGCCGACCCGCTGAATGCCGGCGTGATCTGGTGGATCGGCGACATGCTGGGTTACATCCTCGTGACACCGCTCACCGTGTTGCTCGCCTTCCGGCCCGCCACACGCGAACGCGGGCCGCGGAGCCTGCGACTGATCGAGATGGGGCTCATGCTGCTCACGCTGGTCGTGGGCGGCGTCTGGGCCTTCCAGGGCCGCGGCATCGTGGGCCCGCTCGACGCACACCCCTACATGCTCACCGTGCCCATTCTCTGGGCCACGCTGCGCTTCGATCAGTTGGGCACGCTCTGGAGCGTGCTGGTGACGGGCATCGTGGGCGTGGGTTTGCTCATGGCCGATTTGCCGCTGCTCTCACTCGGAGGACAGTCCAACACCGACGCGCTGATTCTCCTTCAGGTCTTTCTGGGGGTCGTGGCCATCTCCAGTCTGGTGCTGGCCACCGCACTGCGTGCGCAGCAGGACGCCACCGTGGCCAACGCCCGCATGATTGCGGCACTCACCGAAAGTGAGCAGCGACTCAGGCAGAGCCAGAAGATGGACGCCATCGGGCAACTGGCCGGCGGCGTGGCGCACGACTTCAACAACGTGCTCGCCGCCATCCTCATGCAGCTCGGCGAAATTCGTCTCGTGAAGGACCTGCCTCGCATGGCGGCCGAGCTGTTGAGCGATGTCGAACAGGCCGCCCAACGCGCAGCCCGGCTCACGCGGCAACTGCTGGTATTCAGTCGACAGCAGGCCATGCAGTCCCGCGTGCTGGACCTCAATCAACTCGTGCGCAATCACACGCGCCTGCTGCGCCGCGTGGTACCGTCCACACACGAGCTGTCGGTGCAGCTCAACCCGGCGCCACTCATCGTGGCTGCCGATGCCGGCATGATCGAGCAGGTGATGCTCAACCTCGTGCTCAATGCACGCGACGCGCAGCGCGAGGGGGGCAAGATTCTGGTCATCACCTCGCCGCGCACCGTGCTGCCAGGTGCGCCAGGTGACCTCCCACCGGGCGAGTACGCCGTCATAACCGTGAGCGACAGCGGCATTGGCATTCCGCCACAGAACATTCCGCGTCTCTTCGAACCGTTCTTCACCACCAAGCCGCCGGGGCAGGGCACGGGACTCGGTCTCGCCACCGCCTACGGCATCGTGCAACAGCATGGCGGGACGATCGGGGTGGACTCGCGGCCTGGACACGGCACGACCATGGAAATCTGGCTGCCCACCACCCAGGCACCGGTGGCGGAGGACGCGGATTCCATTGATGGCCCGCTCGACGCCGACTCCGGCGAACACGCCTCACCGCTGACCATCCTGGTGGTGGAAGACGAGCCCACCGTGCGTCGGCTCATGGCCCGGGTGCTCGAGCGCGACGGGTTCCGGGTACGCACCGCGGTCAGCGGCCGCGACGCGCTCGACCACTGGGGCGACTATGCCGGCGTGGTGGACCTGGTCCTCACCGATGTGGTCATGCCCGGCGGGGTCAGCGGGACCCAACTCGGCCGGGAACTCCGGAACCGGCACCCCGACCTGCCCGTCGTGTACACCAGCGGGTACGACCCGGATTACGACCCATCCGACGTGACCATGGTGCCGGGGGAGAATTTCGTCCCCAAGCCGGCCACGGCGGACCAGTTGCTGGCAGTCATCCGCCGGCAACTGGTCGGACCGGGACGCGCGTGACAGATTCATCCAGCTGTTCTTCTTTTCATCCCCAGCAGCCGAGTGCCGACATGTTCCGTAAACTCCTCGCTTCCGCCGTCCTCGTGGGCGTCGCCGCCAGCGTGGCGGCTGCGTCCGCCTTCGCCGATTTCTCCGGCAAGTGGGCCCTCAACATCGGCACGCCCGACCAGGCTCGCACCGCCATGCTCACCCTTGAGCAGAAGGGCGATTCCGTAAGCGGCACCACGGAATCCGAACTCGGCGTCGCGCCGGTCAAGGGTGTGGTGAAGGGCGACTCGCTGTTCTTCGGCTTCGCGCTCGACATGGGTGGCCAGCAGATCGTCATCAACGGCTCGGCGGCCCTCAAGGACAAGGACAACATCGATGGGGCGCTCGACGTGTCGGGCATGGGCGGCTTCCCGTTCACCGGCGCCCGTCAGAAGTAGTCTCGAGGGCGCGCCAGCGCTCGACGAGTTGCACGAAGGCGGCGCGGTAGCCGCCGACATCGTCTCCCAGTGCCGCGCGGGCCTGCTCCAGGACTCGCGCGGCACTGCTGTTTCCGCGATGCTCGCTCTCACGCAGCAGCATGCCGAATGACGCCACGGCGGCCGCGAATCGCAGGTCGCTGCTCGCTCGTGAGCCGCGATTGTTCGCTGCTTGCGGCACGGCAGCTTCCAGCAAACGACTCGCGCTTTCACCGGGCTGCTTGTAGCGCAGCTTGACGTACGCGAGTTCGCGGCCCGTGGCTTGACGCGCGTTGGACGACAACGGTTCGGTGACGGGTGTGTAGCGCAGGCTGTCGCGGTTTCGCACTGTCACCGTACCCGTCACGCCCACCGGCACCACTTCGTACAGGGCCGTGACCTGATGGCCGGCGCCCACGTCGCCGGCATCCTTGCGATCGTCGGTAAAGTCCTCGTCGCGCAGCAGACGGTTCTCGTAGCCGATGAGCCGATAGGCCTGCACCACGGCGGGGTTGAACTCCACCTGCAGCTTCACGTCGTTGGCCACAGTGCGCAACGTGGCGCCCATCTCTTCCACCAGCACCTTGCGCGCCTCGTCGAGCTGGTCGATGTAGGCGTAGTTGCCGTTGCCCACCTTGGCCAGCTTTTCCATCTTGGACGCCTGCACGTTGCCGGTGCCGAAGCCCAGTACGGTCAGATAGGTGCCTTCCTGCCGGCGACGCTCGATGAGCCGCTCCAGTTCGGCATCACTGGACACGCCCACGTTGAAGTCGCCATCGGTGGCGAGAATCACCCGGTTGTTGCCGTCGGTGCGAAATGCATCGCGCGCTACATCATAGGCCAGTTGCAGCCCCGCGCCACCGGCTGTGGAGCCGCCTGCTTCGAGTCGGTCGATGGCTTCGAGAATGCTGACCTTCTCGTCACCCGAGGTGCTGGGCAGCACGACGCCCGCACTGCCCGCATAGGTCACCAGCGCCACGCGATCCTGCGGACGCAGCTGATCGACCAGGAGGCGCAGCCCGCGCTTGACCAGCGGCAGCTTGTCCGGTGACATCATCGAGCCCGACACATCGACGAGAAACACGAGGTTGTTGGGCGGCAAGTCCCGCGTGTCGATACGCCGCGCCTGGAGGGCGATGCGCAGCAGCTGGTGCCGCGGCTGCCACGGCGCCGCCATGCTCTCGGTAGTGATGCGCAGTGGGTCGCGCGCCGCGGGCTCCGGTAGTTCATATGTGAAGTAGTTGATCAACTCCTCGATGCGCACCGCATCCTTCGGGGGGCGCTGTCCGTTCAGAATGAAGCGACGCAGGTTGCTGTACGACGCGCGGTCCACATCCACCGAGAACGTCGACAGCGGATTGCTGCGCACGCCGAGGAAGGGGTTGTCCTCGATGCGGTCGTACTGCTCGCGGTTTCCGCCCGCGTCACCCGGGCGCGGGAACGAGCGTGGCTGCTCGTTGGTCTGCAGTGCGCTGCGTGCCACACCGCCGGCCACGCCGCGGCCACTGAAATCCTGCGCGACCGCTGCGTTTGGGTACGTGGCGACGGCCACAGAACCCGTCTGCCTTATTGGAGGTGTCGGCGCGGCCGTCACATTCACCTCCGCCAACGTCATGGTCTGACGCTGCAGGTTGATAGCCACGCTCACGCTCGTCGAGTCGAGCATCACGTTCTGTCGCCATGCCGAGTAGCCGATACGATTCACAAGAATCGAAGCAGACGACAACATCAGTGCGTTGGGCAGCTCCAGGCGGAAGGCACCGTTGCGCTGCGAGAATGTGCCGATCGTGCGCAGGCGGGTGCCGGAAGCGGCTCGCTCCTGATAGCTGACCTGGATTCTCACACCTTCAACCGGTGTCTGGCTGGGACCGTCGAGGACGGTGCCCGAGAGGCGCACACTCAGCAGGCTTCGAGCGACGGCCGCGAGATCCGATGAAACTGCGCCAGCAGGCAAGCTCACCGCGGAACGGCCAACTGCGGCAGCCGCCTCGGCGGAACGGCCAACCGCGGCAGCCGTGACCTCAGAAGCCTTGACCTCAGAAGCCGCAACGACAGGAGCCGAACGGATCGGCACGGCGGTCGCGGGCGCTTCGGGAGCTGGCGCAGCACTCCTTTTCGCATTCTCCGCTACCGCCCCCTGCGGTGAAGCTGCTGCCCCTACGGCTTCCGGCGCAATGGCTTCCGGTGCGGTGGCTATCGCCGTTGGCTGTGTTGCCGTTCCGGCTGTCGCCGTTTGCTGTTCCGCTGTTTGCTGTTCCGCTGTTTGCCGTTCCTGCCCTCTCGGCCACGCCACGACAGCCAGCACTGCCGCCGCCGCCAGCCACCCCGCCCATCTCCCAATTCTCACGTCCCGCTTCTCCGCCACACGAACCGACGCCGGCCCCGACAATGGCCCGTCCAGCGAACCCACCACCCGCGCGGCGCCCGCCATCAACCCTCGCGCCTCCGCGACCATGTCCGCGCAGGCCGCGCAACGCTCCACATGCGCCGCCACACGCGCCGCATCCTCCGCTGCAAACATGCCGTCGAGCCACGCGTGCACCGTCCCCTCGTCCACGTGTCCCGCCGCGTCAAATGCCGGCAACAGTTGTTCGTCCGGTGCGTCGAACGCATCTGGCATCATGTCATGCGACATCGTGTCCTCCTCGCGCGGTGACCGCGCCTCCGGTGCCTGCACCTTCGGTCGCGCGCGCACTCTCGCGCTGCAGCGACTCGTAAACGTCCATGAGCCGCCGGCGGGCCCGTGACAGTGTGGTGCCCACACTGCCCACACTGAGCCCAAGGGCCGCGGCAATCTCGTGATAGTCCAGTCCTTCTTCGCGCATGAGCAGCGCCAGTCGGTCACGCTCAGCCAGTGCATCCACCGCTGCGCGCGCCAACGCCTGTTCGCGCACGCGGTCGGCCGTGGCCTCAGCCTGCGCTTCAAGGCGAAACACCTCGGCGTCGCGCGCCTCGCCCCCCTCGGCATCCAGCTCACTACGCAGTAGCGTGAGTCGATGCCGCGTCCGTGCGCTACGACGCGCGTCATCTCGGGCAAGATTGCTGGCCACGGCAAAAAGCCAGGCGCGTTCGCGTTGTACGGGCCCGTGCCGCATGGCGCGCACGAAGGTTTCCTGCGCGAGTTCTTCCGCCGCATCACGATCACCCAGCCGGCGCGTCAGATAGCGCAGCAGGGGCTCGTGATATTCGCGGAACAGTCGGTCGAGTTGGTCCATTGGCCGTCCTGGATGACGCCGGTGAGCCCCACGCGCCGAATCGCGCCTGGGCCGCTCTGGTCCCGCACCGCCCACTGGGGCCAGTCCGGTTCCATGCGGGAGACGTCACCCCCCGGAGAACTTGCACACCGTTGCGCGGCAGCGGATCCTTGTGCCAGCCGTTTTCGCCTCCTCCGCCCCACTCAATGGCTCGCTCCTTCGCTTCCGGTCTGGCCCTGCTCGCCCTCGGACTCGGCACCACCTGGCTTGGTGTCCGTGGCGCTGGCCCCGTTCCCCCGCTCAACGCCCTGCTCTCGCCCTCGGTGGGCCTGTGGATGAACACTGTCGGCGACCTGCCCGCCGAGGCCAGCGCGCGCATTCCGTCGCTTGGTGCCGACGTGGACATCCGCTACGACCATCGGAGTGTCCCGCACATCTTCGCGCGCAACGAACTCGACGCCGTACGCGCGCTGGGCTACGTGGTGGCGCGCGACCGGCTGTTCCAGCTCGAGCTGCAATCACGCGCCGGTGAGGGCACACTCACGGAACTGGTGGGTGAAGCCGCGCTGCCGGCCGATCAGGAGACACGTCGTCTTGGCATGCCGCGCGCGGCCGAACTGCGCACGCAGGGCATGGACAGCACGGGCATGCTGTATCAGGTCCTCAAGGCATACGCGGACGGCATCAATGCCTATCGCGAGGCGTTGCCCGCTTCGCAGTGGCCGGTGGAGTACAAGTTGCTGCGCAAGGCGCCGCGGGAATGGTTGCCGGTGCACAGCATGCATCTGCTCAACCGCATGGGCTACACGCTGGCGCATTCGCCGCTCGAACTCGACTACTTGCAGGCACGCGCATTGGTTGGCGCCGACGCCGCCCGCGCCATGTGGGATGCGTCGTCGCCCGTGCAGGAACCCATTCAGCCAGCGCCGCGCCGTGAGCCCGTCGAGGCGCTTACAGCGCTGCCAGCGCCCGGAGCCCCTGACACGGCGGCGGCTCGCCTGGTGGCCTCGCTGCTTGCACCGCGCACGGGCAAGAGCACGGGTACAACACACAGCGGCTCGCTGCTGGCCTGGCAGCGCGACCATGTGCTGGCCGACTCCAGCAACGAGGTCCGTTTTGCACTGAAGCAGGAGCGTGCCTTCGCCAGCAACAACTGGGCGGTGGCGCCCTCACGCAGTGCGAGCGGCCTGGCGTTGCTGGCCGGTGATCCGCACCTCGAACTCACGTTGCCGAGTATCTGGTTTGAGGTGCATCTCGTTGTGTCGGGGCGCATGGACGTGGGTGGTGTAACCATTCCGGGATTGCCCGGTGTGACCATTGGCTACACACGCGCCTTCGCCTGGAGCTTCACCAACACCGGCGCCGATGTCATGGACTTCTGGCGTGAGGCGGTGGACAACGTCGACCGACCCACGAGCTACGAACTCGACGGCAAGCGTGAGCCGCTGGTGGACACGCGCATCGAGACCTATCGCGATGCAGCGGGGCGCGTGCTGGCCACCGACACCGTGTACTACACGCATCGTGGCCCCATGTCGCGCCAGGGCAACGAGTGGGTGTCCATGCGCTGGACCGTGCTCGAGGCGGGCAACGAGCTGCTGGGTTTCTTCAACGGCCTGCAGGCGACAACGGCCACCGCGTTTCTCGATTCGCTCGCGGCGTACTACACGGCGCCGGCGCAGAACATGATCGTGGCCGACACCGCCGGGACCATTGCCATTCGCTCCACCGGCCGTCATCCCATTCGCGCGGGCAAGGCGCGCGGTCTTGATCTCTTTGACGGGCGCACCCGCGCCACGGACTGGATGGGCTTCCGCGCGGTGTCGCAGTATCCGCAGAGCGTGAATCCGACGCAGGGTTATCTCGCCTCGGCCAATCAGGAGCCCATCGACCCCGCCTTCGATTCCCTGTACCTCGGTGTGGACGAACACTACGAAGTCTGGCGTGCGTTGCAGATCAATCGCCTGCTGCGCGCCGACTCCGCTGTCACACCTGACGCCATGCGACGCTACCATACTGACCCTGGCAGCGTGCGCGCCGAACGATTTGCTGCGGCGTTTGTTGCATCGGCCACGCGTCGTTCAGAGGCCGGCGATACCTCGGCCTCGTTGCGGGCCGCGCGGGACATGCTCGCGGCATGGGATAAGCGATACACCCGCGACAACACCGGCGCGCGGCTGTTCGAAACGGCCATGGCGCGCGCGCAGGCGCTCGTGTGGGATGAGTTCATCCCGCCTGGCAAGACGGCAGCTGCGGTGCGCCCGTCGGAGACACGTCTGCTGCAGTTGCTGGGCGATTCCAATAGCGCGTGGTGGGATGACCGCCGCACCAGCGACGTCGCCGAAGACCGCGATCGACTACTCGCTCGCGCACTGACGGCCGCGTACGACACGCTGGTCGTGCAGTTCGGCAATCCCGCAGAAACGCCGTGGACCTGGGGCCGTGTCGCACCAGCGCGTCCGCGGCATCTGTTGCGGCTCGACGCGTTCTCGGCTGCGCCCACACCAATTGACGGCGGCCGCGGCACGCTCAATCCAAGCGTGGGCTCGGCGTTTGCCAACTTTGGCGCGTCGTGGCGCATGGTCGTGGAAATGGACAAGACGCCGCGCGTGATGGCGGTGTACCCGGGTGGGCAGAGCGGCAATCCGGCCAGTTCGCGCTTTCTTGACCGCTTGCCCAAGTGGGCCAGCGGGACGCTCGACACCCTGCTTGTTCCGCGCACCCCCGACGAATTGCCGCCGGCGCGCACCCGCGCCACGCTCCGTCTCACTCGCTGACCTGAGTTCACAATGACGACATCCACCGCATCGCCGTCCAACGCGCGCACGGCAGCCCCCACCGCATCTGCACCGGCGCTGCTGGCTGTGCTGCTCGTGTTGCAGGTGCTGGCGCAGACCTTTGCCGGTCTCTGGGGTGCCGCAGCCGCCGGCGTGATTGGCGGCCTGCTGCGCCGCGCTCCCGGGGCGTTCCGTTACAACTTTGCCGCGGCAGCTGCCGCCGCGGCGCTGCTGCTCGGCATGGTCGCCATGCGCGGCGAGAGCCTCATGCCATTCGCTGATCGCGTGGGTGGTTTGTTCAGTGCACCCGGCTGGGTGGTTCTACTGTTGTCCGTGTTGTTGCCGGCCCTGCAGGCGGGGGCGTTGGCCGGCGCTGTGGCGCGGTTGTTTCGAAGCCGGATTTAGTCTGTACTGGCGAAACGCAAGCGTTCTCATCCGTTTGCATTCGTACTCGTATCTGACAACCAACGATTTGCGAATGAATCATCCAGCCGCTTGTCGGTCTCCGCCGCTGGCAAACAAAGATTCTTGACAATGAAAGTGGAGAACGTACTTTCGTGAGGCGAAATCTATTGAAGTCACGCTAGGGAAGCTCTGATCAGGTAG
>NZ_DLHL01000014.1 GCF_002483225.1 Gemmatimonas sp. UBA7669
CCTCTTGACAGACATAGAAGCATCGTCGCTGTCGAAGCGGTCACGCACCCAGTTCACATAACCCATCTCCTGAACGAAGAACGTACGGTCACATCCGCGCACCCCGCCCTGGCAATCGAGAAACACTCGCAGGGACTGCTGCAGCAGACTGTCCGGGAGCACCTCGACGGCGGGGGCGCCTGGTCTCCCGCCCGGCCCGCCCGGCCCAGCCGGTCGTCCGGTGGCGGCAGGTCCACCTGGTGGGCCACCCGGTGGTCCGGCCGGTTGGGCCAGCATGGCATTGGGAGCGAAGGCAAGCAGGCCCCCGACAAGGAGGACCGAATATGAAGAACGCATGCGGGGGATGATCAGAAATGGAGGGGTGACCGGTTCACGGCGTCCGGGGCACGTGCGAAACAGGATCCGGACGTGCACATACGCATGAGTGCATGGGACCGTTTGCGAGTTTCCGACACCCGCTGACGAAATCAGTCCATTTCATGTCAAATCAAAAGAAATCCACAATATGGAACGGGCGATGGGTCTCCGAAGAGGCCCACCGCCCGTGCGGGGCCGCGCCAATCTGGGCCGGCGCCAATCTGGCCCGGCGCCAATCTGGCCCGGCGCCTAGCGACGCTTCGTCGACTCGACCTTTGGCGGCGCCGCCACAAACTCGATCCGGTCGTTCTTGCCGAACTGGATAGCCAGCCCCGCCGCCCGGGTCAGCGCGTCCGTCGCTTCACCGCTCGACGTGAGCGGGATCCGCATGCTGACCGGTCGGTCGAGCAGGCTGCTGTCGGCGATGACGGCGTTCATGCCGAACCAGCGCACGAGTTCCGGGACCACCAGGCGCAGTGGCGTGGCGCTGAACACAATGCTGTCGCGCGTCCAGGCGAGTGCGACATCCCGCGCCCCCACGTCCAATGGCGTGATGGCCCCCGCCTCGGTGAAGCGGACGGCCTGACCCGCTTCGACCCGGTACGTGCTGCCGTTGGCGCGATGACGAATCTCTACGGCGCCCTCGGACACCGACAGCACGCTGCCCTCCTCACCCGGGAAGTGACGCACGCTGAACACCGTGCCCTGCGCGGTCAGCGTAAGCGCCCCGGCGCGTACCGCAAACGGCAACCCGCGCGGGTGCGATGCCGCCGGCGTTGGCGTGAAAGTGGCGGTGCCTTCGAGACTGATGGTGCGAAGCGTGTTGCCGAAGGCAGACGGGACGCGCAGCCGCGTGTCTGACCCCAACATGGCCCGGGTGCCGTCGCGCAGCGTAAGTGCGCCACGCTGGCCGTTGCCCGAGGTGAGTACCTGCGCGTCGGTGCTGTTCAGCGCGGCATCAAGGGCCGATTCACGGCTCATGCCGTCGAGCAGGCGTTGCCCGAAGTAGAGAACCACGGCGGCCACCAAGGCGAGTCCGGCATAGAGCATCCAGCGCGGACGATCCACCACACGCTCGACGTGTTCGCGGGCATGCGTACGCTGCGCTTCACGCGCCTCGCGCACAGCGGCTTCGTGATCAACCGGTGTGTGCAAAGCGTCCATGAGGGCCCGCACGGCACCGTCTACATCGGGAACACTCAAATGCGACGACGCGGTGGCACCGGGTCGATGATGCAACGCCGCATGCTTGCGCTGCTGCGCATGGGCCGCCTGTTTCACCGCCTCCTCGAGAAACGCGGAGATGGCGAGTGGACTTTCGAAACGCTCTCGTGCGGCCCACGTGTCCAGCATGGCCGTGTGCGCAATCTTGCCGCGATAGGCCGCGAGATCAGCGCCAAGCGCTTCTCTGGCCATGGCCAGCAGGCCGTCGTACTCCTGCCGGTAAAGCGCAATCAGCGCGTTTTCGTCGCCATGCGCGAATCGATCGACGAGCGCGGCGTCAGGGAGAGGGAGCACAACCGCCATGGAATCCTCCACGCCGCCACGCAGGCGGCCGCACGGTGCACACCAGCGGAATCCGCAGGCACGAGACTCCGCTTTCCTTTGACACTGCGATCCGTACCACGGATGCGCAAACGGGTTTCCCTGACAACCTCATGCGCGCTGTCTCCTGCCATACAGATCAGACCGGCGACTTCGGGAGAACTTCGCGGCATCTGCGGCTTCATGAATTGCGACCACATGTTGACCAGCTCGTGACAGGCCGTGCGGGATACCGTCACACGGCCGGGCGTACGTGACGCGTGCACGGCATTCCCCGTGTCCCCTTCACGTCGAACATCAGGTCAACCGATGCGCTCCACCTTTCTACGCACGTCGCTCCTCACCGCCATGAGCGGGCTGACGCTGGCCGCTTGCGGCGACGACAACGACAGCCTGGCCACGCCGACGCCGGCACCGACGCCGGTAGCCCTCAAGAATCAGTCGGTCACGCCGGCGCTGCTCAAGTCGCTCGTGCCGGGCGTGGAGATCTACAGCCTCATCAGCTCAGACGACCAGCTCGCCGGTTCGCCTTCGTTCGTGTTTGGCGGTTCGGCCGACGGTACGGGCTTCATGCGCAACAGCGACGGCTCGTTCACCGCACTGGTGAATCACGAAGACAACTTCGCGGTATCGCGCATTCGCTTCGACAAGGATCTCAAGCCCATCAGTGGCGACTACGTGGTGAACTCCACCGCTGGTCGCTACCGTCTCTGCTCGGCTACACTCGCCACCGTGGAAGAGCACGGCTTCAGCGCGTTCATCACCGCCGGCGAAAGCAGCGAAGAGTCGGAAATCCTTGCGGTTGATCCGTCGGGCCCGGCCAATACGCCCAAGTACCTCTCGGCCTTCGGTCGCTTCAACACCGAGAACGCCGTGCCGCTGCCCAAGGTGGCGTATCCGAACCGTACGGTCGTGCTGATCGGTGATGATGACTCGGGCGCCGAAGGTGGCCAGGTGGCCATGTATCTCTCGAACACCGTGGGAGATCTCGACAACGGCAACCTGTACGTGCTCGCGCGCACCGACAACAACACGCGTGAGCGCGACATGGTGGTGGGTCAGAGCTATCCGGTGCAGTTCCGTCAGATCCAGAACCAGAAGACGCTCACGGGTCGTCAGATCAATCAGGCCGGCGCGACGCTCAACGCCATTCGCTTTGCGCGCGTCGAAGACGTGGACTACCGCAAGGGCTCAGCGGAGAACAACCGCGAGATCTACTTCGTGGCCACGGGACAGAACAACACCGGCGTGAACGCAGACTACAGCCGTACCAAGTACGGCCGCGCGTATCGTTTGCGGCTGGACCCCGCGAATCCGCTGCAGGGCACCCTGGAGGTGATTGCGGACGGGGATGACAAGTCGCCAACCAACGCTGCGCGTCTCTTCCAGAACCTCGACAACGTGTACGTGGGCCAGAACTACGTCTACCTGCAGGAAGACGACAATGGCTACGGTGATGAGACGCACGACGCGTACATCTACCAGTACAACATCGCCACGCGTGAACTCAAGCCGGTGCTCGAGCTCGACCATCGACGCACGCAGGCCGACGCCGCGCTCTACAACGCGGTAAACGCCCGTCCCGCTGGCAAGGCGGGCTGGGAGTATGGTGCGATGATCGACGTGTCGTCGCAGCTTGGTCAGGACAACACCTTCATCGTGGCGCTGCAGCCGCACTCCTGGCGCGCCGACAAGTACCGCGGCGTGGATGGTGGTACGCTGCGTCCGAATGAAAATCAGGCCAGCATGCTCGTCGTCGTGAAGGGCCTGCCGCGCTGATCCAGGAGTCCTGAACCTGTACGCCGACCCGAGGCACAGCGCCCCGGGCCGGCGTCGTTCCCGAACATATGAAGACGCTTCGTCAAACATCGCCGCTGATCGCGGCGCTCCTGATCGCCAGCTGCGCGACACCGTCTCCCGACACTACGTCGGCCACCGACGCCGAGTTCGCACGTGCCACGCAGGTGGTGGGTATCTGGCGCACGCACCTCGACACGCTTGCACTGAGCGTGGCGCGGCTCGACTCTGCTGCGCAGGCTCTGCGCACCCCGGACGACGTTCCTGAGGCGCGTGCCGCGTTTGTCGAAGCCCGTCGTGCCTTCAAGCTGGTTGAAGTGGGCCTTGAGTACTACATGCCGTCCACGGCCAAGGAGATGAACGGGCCCGCGCTCCCTGAAGTGGAGGACGAAGAAGGACCCGAGGCGGTGTTTCCGCCCAAGGGATTTCAGGTCATTGAAGAGGTACTCTATGGCGACGACCCGGTGGCAGAACGTGAAGAGCTCATCACCGAGACTTCCACGCTGCGTCCGCTCGTGACGCGCGCACAAACCATGATGGCCGCGCAGCAAGCCACCGACGCGCATGTGTGGGATGCGGTCAAACTTGAGCTGGCGCGCATTGCCACGCTCGGTGTGGCGGGCTTCGATTCCCCGGCGGCAGGACTTGGCTTGTCCGAGGCGGATATGGCACTCGAGGGTGTGGTGCGCACGCTCGCGCCATATCGCAGTCGCGATAGCATCTGGGCGCATCTCGACTCGCTGCTGACTGACTCTCGTCGCATGCTCATGGCCACATCAGACCGGGATGCGTTCGACCACTTCACCTTTCTCGCGCAGCGCCTGGTGCCGCTGGGTCATGCGGTGCAACGCACACGACTTGCACTCAACATTGCGGTGCCAGCCGAGCGGCGGGCCTTTGCCATGGACGCGGCCACGGTGTTCGACAGCGCCGCGTTTGACGTGCTGGGTTTCGCGCCGCTCGATGCCGTTGCGGCAACACCCGAGCAGGTCGATCTGGGGGCGCAACTGTTTCGCGATACACGACTCTCCGGAAATGGCACCCGTTCGTGCAGCTCATGTCATCTGCCGGGCAAGGCCTTTGCCGATGGGCTGGTGTCCAATCAGGCGCGCGGTGGTGCGCCGCTTGCCCGCAACACACCCACGGTCATCAACAGCGGACTGCAGTTGGGCTCGTTCGCTGATCTGCGCACGACGTTTCTGGAAGATCAGGTGACTGACGTGATCGAGAGCGTGGATGAGTTGCACGGCAATCTCGGTACGATTGCCACGCGCCTCGCGGCCGATAGCACGCTGGCGGCCACGTTTCGAGCCGCGTTCGCCAGTAACCCTGCGCATGGCGTGTCTGTCGTCACGGCAGCTCGTATCCGCACGACGCTGGCAGCGTACCAGCGCAGCCTGTCGCGCCTCAACTCGCCGGTGGATCGTGCCCTGCGCGGTGAGGTGGACGCGCTGTCTGACGAGGAACGGCTGGGCTTCAACGTCTTCGTGGGCAAGGGCAAGTGTGCCACCTGTCACTTCCTGCCGCTCACCAATGGCACGGTGCCGCCCATGTATCAGAAGTCGGAGGTCGAAGTGCTGGGTGTTCCGTCTCGTGCGGTAGCAGCCAACGCCAAGGTTGATGCCGATGTCGGACGCTATCGCCTCACGCGCGCCGATCCGCACCGGTATGCCTTTCGCACGCCGTCCATTCGCAACGTGGCTCTCACCGCGCCGTACATGCACAACGGCGTATATCGCACGCTGGAAGAGGTCGTGGAGTTCTACGATCGCGGCGGCGGCGCGGGCATTGGCATCGCGCTTGACAACCAGACACTGCCTCCGGACAAGCTCAGGCTCACGCCACAGGAGAAGCGGGCACTGGTGACCTTCATGCGCGCGCTCACCGATATCGCGGGCACTTCGGCGCACTGAGCGGACGGCTGCCCGCCGTGCAGCGTGACCAGATCCTGCTGGCTAGATTGCCGGCATGGGTCTTTGTTCCTGCACTGAGCAACACGATGGCCGCCGCGTGGTACTCACCGGCGGCCCCGGCGCCGGCAAGTCTGCCGTGCTCGAACTCGCGCGCCTGTTCTTCTGCGACCATGTACGCCGACTGCCCGAGGCGGCCGGCATCGTGTTTGGCGGAAACTTCCCACGCAACGGTCGGGTGGATATCCGCCGAGCCGGCCAGCGCGCCATTTATCATGTGCAGCGCGAGCTAGAGGCCACCGTGCTTGTCGAAAACGCGGCCACGGTAGTCTGCGACCGCGGTACCCTGGACGGTGCCGTGTACTGGCTTGGCGAAGGTTCGCTGTGGGAAGAAGTGGGCAGCACTCGTGAAGAAGAGCTCGCGCGCTACTACGCGGTCATTCATCTGCGCACGCCCGCAGCGTCCGACTACAATCACGACAATCCGCTGCGCATTGAATCGCATGATGAAGCCCAGCAGATCGACCAGCGCATCAAGGAGGTCTGGGCCGGGCATCCGCGATACGTGGAAGTGCCAGCCACCGAGGATTTCCTCGCCAAGGCCGCACATGCACTCGCTCATCTGCGGGACTTCATGCCCGAGTGCTGTCGGGTTCGCAACGAGGCACGGCTGCGCTCGCTGGCGGTCTTTCAGTAGCAGAGCTCGTTGTCGGATGGTCGCGTACAGCGCCAATACCAGACGTCGTGTGGGGAAATGCCGCATGGCGCCGTGCGAACCAGCGTGGCACCATGAAGCATCCCCCGCACCCGACCTTGAGGTCAGGAGGCTGCCATGCCCGCATCACGCACCGCCGAAGATCTTCGCACCACCTACGAGGCCACGCGCGCCCCACTCGGCCCGCTACTCGTAGCCACCGATACCTCCACCGCGTCCGACGCGGCATTTCGTCTGGCGGACGCGATGAGTCGGCAGACGGGCGCGGCCGTGCAGGTGGTAAGCGCCGTGCCACCCAACGCCCTGCCAACCTACGGCTTCGAGGCGGTGGCCTTTCCTGGTCTGCCGGCCGAAGCACTCATGGCCGATCGTCGCACGGCGGTGGTGGCGCAGCTGGGGCACTCCGGGCCGGAGGACTGGGACTGGCCCATCACCGTGCGCGTCGGGGAGCCAGCCCGGGAGATCTCCGCGCTGGCACGCGCGCACGAAGCACGGCTGGTACTGGTGGGGCGCGGCAAGCATCCGCTCGTCGAGCGACTCTTCAGTGGCGAAACCGTGTTGCGACTTCTGCAGCAGGGCGACACGCCCGTGTTTGCGGTCGATGCGCGTCTAGAGCGCTTGCCACAGCGCGTCGTCATCGCCACGGACTTCAGCGTGTTCAGCATTTACGCAGCCCAGGTGGCGCTCGACTTTGTGGCTCCGCACGCGAGCATTGAGTTGGTGCATATCGCGCCGCGCCTAAGCGACACCGGTGCGGCCGTGAAAGACTTCGTGGCAGAGTACCGCGAGCAGGCGGCCGCCAGCTTTGCGGCGCTGCTCGATCGCATTCGTCGGCCCGGGCTGTCGTTTACCACGACCGTACTCGAAGGTCATGTCGGCAATACCCTCGTGGCTCATCTGCATGCGCAGCCGGCCGATGTTGTCGTCACGGCCACTCACGGCTACGGCTTCATGCGCCGCATGATGCTGGGCAGTGTGGCGGCCACGCTGGTACGGGAAGCGCCGTGTTCGGTGCTCTGCGTGCCGGGCAGTGCGCGCACACAGGCCGCTGCGCGGGCGCGTCAGGCTGTGCAGCGTGAGCACACGCACGTCTGGCCAGACGATACGCTGGCCGAGTCACTGGACGCGTTCACCCAGCGGCAGCAGGGGCGGCTGTGCTCGGTCGAGGTGCATCAGTACGACATTGGCGTGCAGCCGCTCGGTCATCATCTGCCGTTGCGTGGCATGACCTGGGAGGCAGACACGCGGAGTGTGGTCCTGACCTTCGGCGGCGAATCCGCCGGCAGCGCGCATCTCACGCATGCCATCGGCAACGTGGAGGAAATCGCACGGCTTACCGATCTGCACGGCGGAGACCACATGCTGCAGATCAAGTATCCGGCTGGTGAAACGCTGGTGATGCTCGAATAGCGGGCAACCACGTCCCGCTGGTCGTGACGGCCCCGTGGTTCATGACGGGCCGTCACGATCCGTGCGCGACGTCAGTCCAGCTTGGCGCGCGCTGCGGGACCGCCAAGGGCATGCGATCGCACGGAGTCCATGATGCGCGCCATGTCCGCTTCACAGCGGGCCCGTTCTTCGGGACTCCAGAGGTCGCGGTGCGAGGCCGCGCGAATGGTGGCCATCATCTCGTCCACCAGTTCACGCAGGCGCGGGTTGCGACGTCGATCGCCCTGTGGGAGCGGTGGCGTCGGCTGAGGGGAGGCTGGGAGGTCGCTCATGGCCAGAATGTCGGGCGCGCCGGGCCGGCTCACAAGGGGGCGGCGGTCGTTACTCGGGTGGCCGCGTAGGCGGATCGTCCCCCAGCACGCGCATGGCCGGCGTGTCGAGGTCGTCATACTGCCCGCTGCGTGCGCTCCAGACGAAGGCCAGCACGGCGCCGCCCACCACCAACAGGGCGAGCGGCAGGACCAGGAAAAGCACGCTCATGGTTGGGGTACCGGTTGGGGCTGCATCGCTGCAGGCGCGTTGGCTCTTGGTGTGGGGCGCGAAGAGCCACGACGCGGAAACGAGTGTCCATACCAACTGCCAAGCACCACGGTGATGGAGCTCAGCGGCATGAGCACGGCCGCAATGAGCGGCGAGAGAATCCCTGCCACCGCAAGCGACGCGCCCACGATGTTGTAGCCGATGCTGAGCGCGATGTTGCGCCGGATGACACGCAGCGTGTTGCGCGCGCCCTCGTGCAGCCCAACCAGTGCGGAGAGTCCGGGCTGTGTGAGATACACATCGGCCGTGGACAGACAGGCTTCCGCACCGCCATGCACACCCACGCCCACATGCGCCGCCGCAATGGCGGCCGCATCGTTGACGCCATCGCCCACCATGACCACCGTTCCTTCGGCCTTGAGCTGCTCCACCACGCGCAGCTTGTCTTCCGGTGATGCGCCGCCCGTCACCTCGCTGGTGGCAAAGCCAAGCGATTGACCGACGGCTGTAGCCACGTCGGGCGTGTCGCCGCTCAGCATGAGCGTGCGCCAGCCCAATGCGCGCAGACGCTGCAGCGAGGGCAAGGCGTCGGCGCGCACCTGGTCGCCCAATCCTGCTACCGCGACCAATACGCCATCGACGGCCACATGCACCGGCGTCAGCGTGGGCGCGAGTTCGGGCCAGACCATGTTGTGGGTAGGCGCCGCCTGCCTCACAAAGCGCGGCGAGCCCACCTGCACGCGATGACCGTTCACCACACCACGGAGACCACCGCCCACCACGTGCTCGGCATCCTGCACGGGGTGTACGGCCACATGAGGCCAGGCGCGACGGAATCCGTCAGCCAGCGGATGCGACGACCCGGCTTCGAGTGACAGCACGAGCTCGCGTACCCAGTCGGGACCGTGCCACGCAACCAAGGTGGTACGTCCCTCGGTGAGTGTACCCGTCTTGTCGAGCACGAGAATGCCGGGCTTGGCCAGCAGCTCAAGCGCGTCGCCCCCCTTGATGAGCATGCCGTTGCCTGCTGCGCGGCCCACCGCCACCGTGATGGCCAGCGGCGTCGCCAGCGCCAGTGCGCAGGGACAGGTCACGATGAGCAGCGCAATGGCGTCGTCGAGTGCGTGCGGCAGATTGAGCTGCGACTTGACCACAAAAATGGCCGCCGCCGCCACCAACACCACGGCCGTAAATACACCAGCCAGACGATTGGCCGTGAGTACAATGGGCGCACGCCGCGCTGCGCTCTGCTCCACCTGCTGCAGCAGGCGTGCAATGCGGCTATGTTCGCCGGCCTGCTCGACACGCACACGCACGGGCGCTTCCACATTGAGCGTTCCCGCGTACACACTGCCACCTGCTTCCACGCGCGTTGGGCGTGATTCCCCAGTCAGCAGCGCCGCATTCACCGTCGTGCGTCCGTCCAGCAACACGCCGTCGGCTGCAAAACTCTCACCGGCGCGCACGTCGAGAATCATGCCGGGCAACAGCGCCGACGCCGGAACCTCACGCAGCCGATCCTGCTCCACGATGCGCGCCGTGTCGGGCGCAATGGCGTGCAGCAGTTCGGCGGAGTCGGTGGCGAGACGTTGACCGCGCTGTTGCAGAAAGCGTCCCACCAGCAGCGCAAAAATGAGTAGTGCCAGACCATCGAAGTAGATGGGGCCGGTGCCGGTGATGGTGTTGATGGCCCCGCGGACGAGACCGGCCGCCAACGCAATGGCGATCGGCAAGTCCATGTGCAACGTGCGCGTGCGCAAGGCGGCCCACGCCCCACTGAAGAACACTCGACCCGGCCAGATGAAGGCGGGCAATGTGATGGCGAAGGTCATCCAGCGGAAGAACTGCTCGAAGCGCGCTTCCATACCGTTCACTTCGCCGGCATAAAGCGCGAGCGAGGTGAGCATGACATTGATGGCAATAGCGCCCGCAATGCCGATGCGTACGAGCATCGCGCGATCTTCGCGCCGACGCATGTCGGCCCGGGCCACGCCACGGAACGGATGGGGCGCATATCCCAACGCATCGAGCGTTCGGGCCACCTCGGAGAGCGCCACGGCCGACGGGTCCCACTCGACCACGGCCAGTGCACGGCGTACATCGAGTTCGCTGCGCAGCACGCCAGACTGCAGCAGCGGCACGCGCTCCACCAGCCATACACAGGAGGCGCAATGAATACCCTCCAGGTAGAGCTCCGTGCGCGCGCGTCCGCCGGGCAGCGACTTCACATACAGCTCGGCAAACGTTGGATGGTCAAACTCTTCATAGCTGCGGCCACTGCCGCGCACCGGGCCCTCGCGACGCTCGGCAAACCCGTAGTACGCGGCGAGACCGTGCGTGTGCAGAATGCCGAAGGCCGTTTCGCAGCCCGTGCAGCAGAACTGCCGTTCGCGCGCCTGGTCCACGAGGCCACTGGGCACTTCGAGTCCGCAGTGCGCACAGGCTACCGTCGTGGCATGCGTCGAGGTCTGCGTCGTGGCAGGCGTCGTGACCGTGTGGGCCATCACGGCTTCAGTGGACATGCTGTACTCCAGGCAGGGCGGTTCCACTCAGGTGGCCGGCCACGGTGAGCAGCCCGATGACCAGCACCACCGCAGCACTGAGCACCGGCAGGCGCTGACGCAGTGGCGCCAGTACACGCTGCGCACCCACACCCACCGCCACCAGCGCCGGCACTGTTCCCAGCCAGAACACGAACATCGTCAGCATGGCCGTTGATACCTGACCGGTGCCACCGGCCGCCGCCACAAATACATACAGCCATCCACAGGGCAGCAGAGTAGTCAACAGCCCCGTGGCCAGCGCGCGCTGCGCCGGTGGCATGTGGCGCAACGGACGCAGCAGCGAACCAATGGCGCGTTGCCAGGCTTCCGGCGCCTGCATGCGCGACAACACCACACCCTGTCGTGCGGCGATGGTCGACAGCGCCCAGCCCACCATGAGTACTGCCGCCACGAGGGCGGCGGCACGTGAGACGCCAACCAGCACCCCGAGCCGTGTCACCTGCGCACCAAGCGCACCAGCCAGCGCGCCCAACGCCAGGTAGGACAGGAGACGGCCACCATTGTACCAGGCATGATGCATGCGGTTTGGCGACTCAGCGCCCTGCGTGTACAGACACACGAACCCGCCGCACATGCCGGCGCAGTGCACGCTGCCCACCAGACTGGCCAGAAAGATGCCCGAGGTGCTGAGGATCACGGCGCGGTGTCGGTCAACCGTGTCGAACGCACCGCCTGCACACGCTGGGCGTCCTGCCAGTGCGCATCACCCATGCGTGCATCGACACGCACCTCCCACTCGCCGGCGTGCCGCACGGGCAGGGTGGTGAGATACCGGCCCGGCGCGTCTTCCCGAAGCGTGGCGGTGAGCGTGTCGTTGGCGCGCGCGTTGAAGCGCGCCATGATGGCCACCTCCGCACCGCGCAGCGGCTCCGCGTTGGCGTTGGTCAGGACCACCTGCAACTCGGCGCTGTCCGACGCGGTGATGGGTGACAGGGTGCTGCGCACCTGCCAGCCCAGTGCCAGATTGCGACGCTCCTGCGCCATGGTGGAGTCATAGTGCACGGCCTTGCGATAGTAGTCGGGTTCCACCGAGAAGGCGGGGTCGTTGCCGGCGATGCGCATGACGACGAGGTTGCCCACGATCGTGGCGCCAAGGATGCAGGCAATGCCGATGGGCCAGCCGATGCCGGGCTTCATGGCGTAGCGCTCCGGTTGGAGGAGTTCGGGCCGAGTAAACGGTAGCGCAGCGTTTCGAGATACCCGCGCTCGTCGGAGAGTGTGATGGTGACCCAGCGTTCGCCGTTCACGAAGGCCGATGGAGGCAGCAGCACAAACACACTGGTTGTGCGCGTCTCACCGGCGTCAATGCGCAGCGGGTTTTCCGGCGCGACAATCGTAACCTGCGTGGAATCCAGCACCGGTGCGTTGGGCTCCAGTGGCGTGCCTACCAGCCCCGAGAACACGATGGGGTAGGCCATGTTCTCGCCGCGACGGTTGGTGACCTTGATACGCACCTGATTGGCAATGCGTCCGTCGGCTTCGGTGGTGAAGGGCCCATCGAGTCCGCGCAGCACCGTGAGGTCTGCCGCCGGCTTGCGCCACATGGTGATGGCAAGGCCGCCGAGGAGGATGGTGAGCACCGCGGGATACAGAATGGTGCGCAGGCGCAGCAGCTTGCGTGGCTGACCCGCAATGGCATCCTGGGAGGAATAGCGGATAAGCCCCTTGGGCTTGCCGATCTTCACCATGATGTCGTCACAGGCATCGATGCACTGCGTGCAGTGCACGCATTCCATCTGCAGGCCGTTGCGGATATCGATGCCGGTGGGGCAGGTCTGTACGCAGGCCTTGCAGTCGATGCAGTCGCCGGCGCTCGGATCGCGTGTGGCGCCGGCGTGCGCGCGCGGTTCACCGCGATTCACGTCGTAGGCTACGATGACCGACTGCCGATCAATGAGCGCCGCCTGCCAGCGACCGTACGGGCAGACGATGAGGCAAGTCTGCTCGCGGAAGTAGGTGAAGTTGAACCACACGATGCCGGTGAACAGCACCACGAAGAAGAACGCCGTGGGGTGATCGGCCGGACTGCCGGTAATCCAGGTGTAGAGCTGATCGGTGCCCACGAAGAACGCGAGCATGGTATGCGATACGAACAGCGCCAGCAGGAAGAACGTGACGTACTTGGCGAGACGACGTGGCGTGAACCACGCGCCCTGCTTGTCGAGCGCCCGCGAACCGGCGTAGCCGCCATCGAACCAGCGGCCGATGGGACGGAACAGGAACTCCAGATACACCGTCTGCGGACAGGCCCATCCGCACCACGCGCGTCCAAAGAGGGCGGTGAGCAGAAAAATGCCGATCACGCCCGCGCCGAGCGTGAACATGAACAGCAGCGTGTCGGTGGGAAGAAACGTGTAGCCCATCAACGTGAATTCGCGGCGCGGCAGGTCCATGAGAAACACGGGCTTGCCAAAGACGCGCAGATGTGGCGCCGCGAAGAAGATGGCCATGAGCAGGTAGGCCACGACCCGCCGACGCTGCCACCACGGGCCATGCGCGGGCTTGGGACGGATCCAGCGCCGCGATCCGTCCTCGTTGAGCGTCGGCAGGACACGCCGACCAGCCGTTGGCGGGACGCTGGTCACGGAGTGACCAACTCTCCCTGTGGCGCCTTCGGGTTGGCAGGCGTTGACCCCTTCAGCGACGCGACGTAGGCCACCACCGCCTGCAGCTGATCGGGCTTGAGTGACTTCTCCCAGGGCGGCATGCCCTTGGCCAGCACGCCCTGCGCCACCGTCTTGTAGATGGAGCCGATGTCACCGCCGTGCAGCCAGTAGGCGTCGGCGAGATTGGGGCCGATGATGCCACCACCATCGGGACCATGACAGGAGGCGCAGTACGACGTGTAGGTCTCCTTGCCCTCTTCGAGTGCTTCTTCGTCGTCGAGCAGGGCCATGAGCTGTTCCGGCGTGGCTCCACCGCCAGCCGGCGCCGGATTGGCCGCCGCGTACTCGCGCATGGTCTTCTCGTAGTCGGCAATCCAGCCGTCACCGGCGCCAATGGGGCCGATGTTGATCACGTAGATCACCGAGAACACGATGGTGAGGCCGAATGTCGTCAACCACCAGCGCGGCATCGGATTGTCGTACTCCTGAATGCCGTCGTAGGTATGGTCAAGCAACTTGTCCTTGGGCGCCTGCGGTGACTTCTGCTCGCGTGCCCCATCCGGCGTGGACGGGGTGGAGTTCGCATCGTTGGACGCGGACATGATCAGCGATCCTCGGGGGTGCGGGAAATGCGCGGCGTCACGGCGTGGTCATCCTCGAGCGGCAGACGCGAAGCGGCCTCGAGTTCCTGCCGCCGCGACGGCAGGAAGGTGCGCACCGTGATGGCGATGAACACACCGAGAAAGAGCACCAGCGCGACTTCGGTGTAGGCCGAGAGCTGGGCGTAGGACATGATGTCGGAGAGCTTCATCAGTGCGATCCTCCTGCCGTGCCGGTACCCGTGCCGGCGCCCGTGCCGCCCCCCGGCGTTTGTGCCGTGCGGTTGACCTGGATGTCACGGCCGAGTCGCTGCATGTAGGCCACCATGGCGATCATCTGCTTGTCCTCGAGGCCGGACGGGCCACCCTGCTCCACGATGGCAGCGGCAATGCGACGTGCCTGCTCGCGCGCCATGTCGGCCGCCTTGTTGACGGCGTCGCCATACGGCACACCCACCATGGCCATGGCATCCACGCGGGCCTGAATGCCCTCGAAATCCAGCGGCTTGGTGCTGAAGTGCGCGTAGGCCGGCATGATGGAGTTGGCCGTGACCGCCCGCGGATTCTCGAAGTGCCGCACGTGCCAGAGATCCGGATACTTGCCGCCCTCTCGCGCGAGGTCAGGGCCGATGCGACGCGAGCCCCAGAGGAAGGGATGCTCGTACACACTTTCGCCCGGCTTGCTGTACTCGCCAAAGCGTTCGGTTTCGTAGCGGAACGGCCTGATCATCTGCGAGTGGCAGTTGAAGCAGCCCTCGGCGATGTAGAGATCGCGGCCTGCCAGCTCCAGCGGCGTGTACGGTTTGACGCTGGCAATGGTCGGCACGTTCGACTTGATGAGGAACGTGGGCAGGATCTCGAACAGCGAGGCGACGATGACCGCGACGGTGGTCAGCACCGTGAAGAGCACCGGCGCGCGCTCCCACGCGCGATGCCACTGCACCTGATTGAAGCGGCCCCAAAGCGTTGCGGCCGGTACCACCGGATGTTCCTCGACATACTTCGGCGCGAGCGGCGCAGCCTCCACCACCGGCACTTCGTAGCGCGCCGGGCGACGCTGCCAGGTCTTCACGATGTTCCACGCGAAGATGAACATGCCCACGATGTACATGGACCCGCCCACCACACGCATCCAGTACATGGGCATCAGCTTGAGCACCGTCTCCACGAAGTCGGGATAGGCCAGTCGTCCCGTTTCGTCGAACGCGCGCCACATGAGACCCTGCGTGACACCGGCGCTGTAGATGGCCACGACGTAGAGCACGATGCCCACCGAGGCGATCCAGAAGTGCAGCTCCATGGCGCGCTTGCTGTAGATCTCCGTCTGGAAGAGACGCGGCAGCAGCCAATACACCATGCCGAAGGTCATGAAGCCGTTCCAGCCCAGCGCACCCGTGTGTACGTGCGCGATGATCCAGTCGGTGTAGTGCGCCAGCGCGTTGACACTCTTGATGGAGAGCATCGGGCCTTCGAAGGTGGACATGCCGTAGGCTGTCACGGCCACCACGAAGAACTTGAGAATCGGATCCTGCGCCACCTTGTGCCAGGCGCCGCGCAGCGTGAGCAGGCCGTTGATCATGCCGCCCCAGCTTGGCGCCCAGAGCATGACGCTAAACAGCATGCCCACCGTGCTCGCCCACTCGGGCAGCGCGGTGTAGTGCAGGTGATGCGGACCGGCCCAGATGTACATGAACACCAGCGACCAGAAGTGCAGGATGGACAGCTTGTAGCTGAACACCGGCCCCTCAGCGGCCTTGGGCATGAAGTAGTACATCAGCCCGAGGAACGGCGTGGTGAGAAAGAACGCCACGGCGTTGTGCCCGTACCACCACTGCATGAAGGCGTCCTGCACACCCGCATAGATGCTGTAGCTCTTGAACAACCCGGCGGGCACCGAGAGGTTGTTGAAGATGTGCAACAGCGCCACGGTCACGATGGACGCGATGTAGAACCAGATGGCCACGTAGATGTGGCGTTCCCGGCGCTTGATCAGCGTCATGAAGAAATTGACCGCGAAGGCCACCCAGACCACCGCAATGGCGATATCGATGGGCCATTCGAGCTCGGCATACTCCTTGGCCTGCGTGAAGCCAAGCGGCAATGTGAGTGCGGCGGCCACGATGATGGCCTGCCAGCCCCAGAAATGAAAACTGCTCAGGCCATCCGACCACATGCGGGCCTTGAGCAATCGTTGCGTGGAGTAGTACGCGCCGGTGAAGAAGGCATTGCCGGCAAAGGCGAAAATCACCGCGTTCGTGTGCAGCGGTCGCAAACGACCGAAGGACAGATACTCGGTGCTGAAATTGAAGATCGGGTTCGCCAGTTGCAGCGCGATGAGCAAACCCGCGAGCATGCCCACGATGCCCCAGATGAGCGTCGCGAACAGGAACTTGCGGACGACCGCGTCGTCGTACGAAAACCGATCGAGTGCGATACCGGACACCCGGTGCGCCGGAGGAACTGCAGCGGCGCTCGTGGCGGAGGACATCGAGGACCCTCGTGGAGTTGGGATTTGGTGGCAGTGGGGGGGAGTCTAGGTCAATGCAATGACTGGCTCCGTCAGGCCCCTGACTGATTTACGTCGGGGAAAACCCGATGGCTACATGGGATTGGAAAACTCACGCAACAAACACGGCGCGAACCCGCCTAAGCGGATCCGCGCCGTTTCACTGCGTCCTGACGTGCTGGTACGACGATTGCGGACTGAGTTTGTCGGACTTGTCGGTCAGGCTGCCCGCAATGTGTGGTGCACCCGACCACCAGATGAAGCTCCATCCACCTCGAACCGCCCGCTCTGCTCGCGCAGGGTCTGCGCCTGTGCCGTCAGTTCCTGCGCGGCACTCGCTGACTCCTCGGCACTGGCCGCCGCCTGCTGGACGGCCCCATTCAGCGCCACAATGGCGTCGCGCATCTGATGCATGCCCTGCTGCTGCGATACCGTCGCCTGATCGATCTGCGTCATCACGCCCTGTACCATGGCGATGCGGCCGCGCACGTCCTGCCACTGCTGCCCAACGTCCGAAGAGATCTGCACGCCGCCCTCTACCCGCTGCACGGCCTGTTCAATCAGCGACGACGTCGTGCGTGCCGCCTCGGCGCAGCGCATGGCCAGCGCACGCACCTCGTCGGCCACCACCGCGAAGCCGCGGCCCGCGTCGCCGGCTCGCGCTGCTTCTACTGACGCATTGAGCGCGAGGAGGTTGGTCTGGAAGGCGATCTCGTCGATGGTGCGCACAATGCGCGCCGTTTCGTTGGCAGCCTGACGGGTGGCCTGCATGGCTTCATCGAGGCGCTGCATGTGCGTGACACCGCGCTCCACCGCCTGCACCGCATCGGCTGATGCCGTGCGAGCCGAGCTCACCGCCTGGACGGTGTCGCCGCCCAACTGCGCCATGCTCTCAACGTTGGCGCTGATCTGCTCGAGTGCCGCGGCCTGACGGCTGGTGAGCTGAGCCAGCGTCTCCGAGCCATGCGCCACGTCGCCGGCTGCGGCATCGATTTGCGCCGAAGCCACACGGAATTCAGCCAACGCTTCGCGCATGGCACAGAGGGCTTCGTCGAGGCCGGCTGCCGTGTCGGCGTATTCACGGGCCACGCCGCTTCCCACGCTCTGCGTGAGGTCGCCCTGACGCATGGCGGCAATGACCGGCGTGAGGGCCGTGAGGAACTGCGTGGTGGCTTCCTGCGCCGCCTCGTTGCGCACGCGCAAGGCCTCCACGGCACGCGCGCTCTCCACCAGGCGATCGGACACCCCGCGGAACACGCCGTGCAAGCGGTCCTGGTTCTCCACGTGCATGACCCGACGGGCGGTCAACGCACAGCCCAGTTCCACCGCATGCGCGTCGAGCGTCTCGACGGCCGCGATCACCGTGCGCACGGCAGCGGCCACGCCATCGCCAGTGGGCACCACATCCAGACGTCCGTCACCGACGGCTTCCAGCGACTCGAACACCGCCTGCGTGCTGCGCGCTTCGGCTTCGAGACTGCGGGCCAGAAACACGAGGACGCCGGTCTCGAACACCACAAACAAGGCGTGCACCACAACGATGGCATGACCACCCGTGGTGTGATTGAGCAGATACACCGGCCAGCCAGCCACCTGCATGAAGTGAAACGCCACGTGATGCACCGCCACAAACGCTGCGGCCGCCACGGGCACACGCCAATCGCGATAGGCCAACAGGAAGGCCAGCGAGGCAAAGATGTGGAAGTGCAACTCGATCATGCCATGCGCCAGATGAATGAACAGCGCGGAGTACGACATGAACGCGAGTCCAACGAGAAACCGCGTGAGGGCACCGCCGGCGTGTTGCCGGGTGAGCCAGAATGCGCCGAGCGAAAGGGGCAGGCCCACGGCGACGGCGCTCGTCCAGAGGCCGTGCAGGGACGCGATATACAGTGCGACTGGAAAGTGGGCCAGCAGCACGAATCCAAGCAGGCGATCGGCTTCGATCCGGCTGCGTCGCAGGAAAGGCGAGTGAGAGGTCATGCTACGGAGTGTCGTCTCGACCCACTGCCGGCTTGAGTGCCTATCTCGTTGTTTTACAATCATTTCCCATGTGTACGGCAGACTTATTTTCCACACAACGCCCCCCTCTGCGTCAAGCGCTTGCTGGCACTATCTTTAGAAGATGACTGATCACTCTGCATTCGAAGCGGGACGCTCACGTCGCGACTTCCTGCGTGGCGCGGCGCTGGCGCTACTGGGTGGCGCAGGCGCGGCCGCCGTGGCTCGGCAGTTGACGGCGCAGACCGCCCAACCGCCGGTCCGAAACATGGTGGTGTACAAGGATCCCAACTGCGGCTGCTGCTCGCAGTGGATCGACCACGTACGCAAGGCGGGGTTCACGGTGGACGTAAAGGACACCAGTGACATGGACAGCATGAAGTCGGCCATCGGGCTGCCGGCGGCGCTGGCCTCGTGTCACACCGCCAAGGTGGGCCCGTACATCGTGGAAGGCCACGTGCCGGCCGATCTCATTGTGAAGCTGCTGCGTGAGAAGCCGGCAGCGCGTGGTCTGGCCGTACCCGGCATGCCGGTGGGTTCACCTGGCATGGAGATGGGCAACCGCAAGGACCCGTACGACGTCTTGCTGTTTGACGCGAAGGGCAAGACCACGGTGTACGCCAAGCGGTGAGCACGCCGGTGAGCGCGTTGTCGGGCGTGGTGGACCGCGAAGAGGACGTGCCTTCCCGAACTCCGCCGGCCTTTCGGGTTGGCGAAGTCACGGTTCACCACGCGGAAGAACGGGACATCCCGTCCATTGTCGCACTCAACAATCTCTTCGCGCCCGACGGCCTGACGCTCACCCGCAGCCCGGATTTCGTCACGCAGCACCTGCAGGATTACCAGGTGGTGCGTGACGAGACTGGCCGCATTCTCGGCCAGGTGGCGCTCGACGAGTACTCGCCCTCGCTGGTGGAACTGGTGTCGCTGGCCGTGGCCCCCGACCAGCAGAGCCGGGGGCTGGGGCAGGTGCTCATTACCGCCGCCGAGCATCTCGCACGCGAGCGTGGTCACGAGGAGCTGTTTGCGATCTCACTGGCGGAGGCGCTGTTTCTGCGCATGGGCTACACGCTCACCAGCATCGAGATCTATCCCGAGAAGATCGCGCGCTACCGCTCCATCTCGCGCTCCGAGCTCTCGATCGGTCGCAAGTTCTGCTTCACCAAGCGGCTGCGTCCGTAAGCGTGGCGGCGGGCGCCTCGATCGGCGCAGCACGAATGGCGTCCAACCCCACCACCTGCACGATGGCGGCGCGCGTCTGGCGGGCCAGCCGTTGACGGGCCTGCCGTCTGGCTGTGCGTGAGTCCACGACCGTGGCGGACATGGTCGGCAGCGCGGTGATGTCCACCCGCGCGTCCCGCAGGCGCACCAGACGGGTCAGACTGCCGAGCAGCGTTTCGCGTCCCGTCCACGACAGGACCCGCGCGTTGCCACGCGCCGATGCCGTGAGTGCCAGCGCTTGTACCGGCACGCCCGGCCAGACGGCGGCATCATAGAGTGCGCTGCGAAACGGCAGTACCGCGCGGCCATCGGTGGTGGTGCCTTCCGGGAAGAGCAGTACGCGCTGCCCCGCCGCCAGTCGCTCGCGCAGCAGCGGCAGACTGCGCAGCAAATCCCGTTTGCGGGTGCGGTCAATCCAGATCACGCCAATGGCCTCCGCACACCACCCCACCACGGGCCAGCGTCGCACTTCCCGCTTGGCCACGAAGCTGCAGTCGGTCGAGGCAAGCACCGCCACGATGTCGAGCCAACTGAAGTGGTTGGCTACGAGTAACGCGCCGCCGCTGGCAGGCTCGGCGCCCTGCCACTGCACCCGAATGCGCAGCACGCGCAGCACGAATCGACAGAGGGCGCGTACCCCACGCAGGGCCAACGGGTGCGGCAGCGCCGCGGCATCACCGGTGTGTTTGACGACAGGCATGGGACCTCAGCCGAAGAAGTGGCGGGCCGTGCGCGGATCAAGCTGTTCCTTGTCGAGCCAGACGACGTAGTCGGTGGTGCCAAAGGCATGATCAACGGCTGGTGGACTGCAGACCTTGGCGCCGAGACTGAGATAGCCGTCGAAGAGCGGTGGCAGGGCGCAGCGTGCGGCGTCAGCTGAAGGTCGGGTGCGTCCATCGTCGGGGAGGGCGCGCGCCTCGGGACGTGGCCGCACGCGCACCTGCTCATCAAAGGCCTCCCGCGCGTGCAGGGTCGCCCAGCTTTCCTCCGCCACACGGCGGTCGGTGCCAGGCAGCGAGCAGCAGCCAAAGAGGTGTCGCTTGTCGTTCCAGGTGAGATAGCGGGCAAGTCCCTGCCAGAGCAGGCGCAGGACCCGGCCATTGCGATGCGCCGCTGCCACCGCCGCTCGCCCCACTTCGACGGCCTCCGACAGCAGGCTCGCCGGTACTGCTCCGAGTTCAAAGAGCGTCGCACTGTAGAAGCCATGACGCGTGGCGGCCATGACTGCCGTCTGCAGACGATAGGTGCCCACCACCGCGCCACTGCTGCGCTCGACAATCATGAGGTGATGGAACCACGGGTCGCGCGGATCACAGTCGAGCCGCGCCGCGGTCATGTCGACGGCCTTGGTGAACACGTCGGCGCGCAAGCGTTGGACGGTCAGCAGGTCCGCGCGCGACCAGGCAAAGCGCAGCGTGTAGGCACCAACGTCAACCGTGCCGGGTGGGATGAGGTCGGCGTGGTGCGGAAAGACATCGCCATCGAGCGGGGAGGGCGCATGCACGGGCGTATGCGCGGGCACATGCCTGGTCTCGAGGACACGGGCGGGGTCGGCCATGACACCTCCGGAGCTAAGGACCGTCAACGAACCATCTGATGGCACTCGTCCGGGCGGAGTCGCTTGGACATACGAAGATCCGGGGAGTCAGTGACGTCCGACCACATGACGGGCAACAGCCATGTCACCCTCCCGCATCAACTGCCACCATGGCGGCTCTGGCCTCCGGCCCGTCGGCGGGCGAAGTTGGATGGATGTCCCCACCGTTTGTCGACCCCGCCCTGCCCAAGCGCATTGATCGCTGGCGCAGTCCGGCGCTGGGTTTCGAGATGCCCATCGTCAGCTACGGTTGGCGCGGCCAGCCCGTGCTGCTGTTTCCCACGGCGGCCGCCGACTTTCTGGAGAACGAGCGCTTCTGGCTGGTGAAGGCCATCGAGCCGCTCCTGCAGCAGGGCCGCATTCGTGTGTTCTCCATCGACAGCATCAATCGCATTGCGTGGATGGATCGCGGGCTGCCGGTGCGCGAGAGTGCGCGGCGGCAGGCGCTGTACTCGCGCTACATCGAAGACGAAGTGGTGCCCTTCATCCGCCACGTATGCGGAGATGGTGGGGCACGTGCCATCACCACGGGTGCCAGCTTCGGCTGTTTTCATGCGGCCAACGCCTTCTTCCGACGCCCCGACCTGTTCGGCGGCACCATCGGCATGAGCGGCTTCTTCGATCTGTCGCACAGCTATCTGCACGGCTACTCGGACGACAACTGCTACTTCAACAATCCCATGTGGTATGTGGCCAATATCGAGGGGCATACCCTCGACCTGCTGCGTCATCACTCACGCATTGTGCTGGTGAGTGGGCAGGGTGCGTACGAGCGGCCGGAGTACACGCGGGAGTTTCATGAGTTGCTCGACCGGAAGGGCATCGGACACCGCTTCGAGTTGTGGGGGCATGACGTGAACCACGACTGGCCGTGGTGGCGGAAAATGCTTCCCTTTTATCTCAACGAAATAGGGGCGTAAGGTGGGGGGTGTAAGGTGAACAGCGGGAAGGGAGACCAACCAACAAACTGCGTAAGGTGAGGGGCGTAAGGTGAACAGCGGGAAGGGAGATGACTGCGGTCGGGGTCGGGGTCGGGGTCGGGCCGGCACGGTGGCAGGTCTTGCCATGTGCAGTGCGCTGCTGCTCGCGCTGATGCCCTCAGGCGCCGAGGCGCAGGGCGGTACGGGTCAGCGCTTCCGCGACTCCTCGCTCACGGCGCGCGTGGCGCACGTGCGTCGGCTGCTGCGCAGCACGCCGCTCGTCGATGGGCACAACGACCTGCCCTGGGCCATGCGCGAGGAGAAAGAGCGTCCGCTCGATGTGGTGGCCTACGATCTGCGCCGAACCACCAAGGGCATGACCGACATCGCGCGGCTCAGACGCGGCGGTGTGGGTGGGCAGTTCTGGTCGGTGTACGTGCCCGGCGAGATTCGCGACAGCGGCTATGCACGCGTGCAGCTCGAGCAGATCGACATCGCGCGCCGCACCATCGCGCGTTACCCAGACGTCTTCACGCCGGCCACCACGGCGGCCGAGGTGCGCAAGGCGTTTGCTGCCGGCCGCATTGGTTCGCTGCTGGGCATGGAAGGCGGGCACGCCATCGAGAACTCGCTGGGCGCGCTGCGCGCCTACCACGCACTCGGTGTGCGCTACATGACACTCACGCACAACGTCACGCTCGACTGGGCTGATGCCGCCGCCGATGCGGCGCGGCACGGTGGCCTCACCGAGTTCGGCAAGGAAGTCGTGCGCGAGATGAACCGTCTCGGCATGCTCGTCGATCTCTCGCATGTCTCGCCGGGCACCATGAGTGATGCGCTCGATGTCACCGAAGCGCCGGTCATCTTCTCGCACTCCAACGCTCGCGCCCGTACCGACGTCCCGCGGAATGTCCCCGACTCCATTCTCGCGCGGCTGCCGAAGAACGGCGGCGTAGTCATGGTGACCTTCGTGCCCGGTTTCGTGTCGCAGGCCGTGGCCGACTATGGCGCGCAGCTGGGACGGGTGCGCGATTCCGTGGCCCGGGCCGCGCCAGGGGACAACGACGCGCAGTTTCGCGCCGTGGCCGCGTGGCGCGCGTCTCATCCCAGTCCTGTTGCCACCATCGCCGACGTGGCGGATCATCTCGACCACATCAAACAGGTGGCCGGCGCCGCGCACGTGGGCCTCGGCGGAGACTTCGATGGCATCACCGAGACCGTCAAAGGTCTCGAAGACGTGTCCAAGTATCCCGACCTGCTCGCCGAGCTCGTGAAGCGCGGATGGACCGACGCTGAGCTGCGCGGTCTGCTTGGCGAGAATGTGCTGCGTGTGCTCACCCGTGCCGAAGCGGTGGCTACGCGACTGCAGAAGTCGCGTCCTGCCTCCACCCGCACCATCCAACAGCTCGACCGGAGAATCACCCCGTGACGCTCGATCGCCGTACGTTCCTCAAGACTTCTGCCGTCGTTGGCGGCGGACTCTCGCTCGGTCTCCCGGCGCTGGCCAATGCCTTTGGCAGCGATGGCGTTCGCGTTGCGGCCTATCGTCCCGAAACCGGCAGCGCGCAGCCCAAGCCGCAGCGCATTCTCATCCTCGGTGGCACGGGATTCATCGGGCCGTATCAGGTGCAGTACGCCCTCGATCGCAAGCACCAGGTTACGCTGTTCAACCGCGGCCAGACCAACTCGAATCTCTTCCCCGGCGTGCCGCGTCTCGTGGGTGATCGCAACGCGCCCGATGGTCATGCCGCACTCAAGTCGGGCACCTGGGACGTGGTCATCGACAACCCCACCACCAACCCCAAGTGGGTGCGCGGCGCCGGCGAAGCGCTCAAGGGTCGCGTGGGGCAGTACATCTTCGTCTCCACCATCTCGGTCTTCAGCGACTACTCGAAGCCGGGCATGGACGAGAACGGCCCACTCCACGAGCCCACCGACATCAACAAGGAATTCGATCGCAACGCGCAGTTCTACGGACCGAACAAGGTGCGCAGCGAGATGGAAGCGGTGGCGCAGTTCGGCAAGGACAAGGTCACCATCGTGCGCCCCGGGCTCATCGTGGGCCCCGGTGACCTCAGCGATCGCTTCTCCTACTGGCCCGTACGCATCGACAAGGGCGGCGAGATTCTCGCGCCCGGCACACCCAACGATCCGGTGCAGTACATCGATGCGCACGACCTGAGCGAGTGGATTGTCCGCCTCGGCGAGACGCGCACCACGGGTACCTTCAACGCCACGGGCCCCAAGTCGCCCACGACGATCGCTGAGATGTTGTACGGCATCAAGGCGGTGACGTCGAGCGATGCAAAGTTCACGTGGGTGCCCGCCGATTTCCTGGCGCAGCACCAGGTGCGTGCGTGGAGCGAGATGCCGGTGTGGCAGCCGGGGCAGGGACGCACGGCGGGCTTCATGGCCATCGACTGTCGCAAGGCCTATGCGGCCGGACTTACCTGTCGTCCATTGGCGGACACGGCCAAGGCCACACTCGACTGGTACAAGACTCGTCCGGCTGCTGAACAGGAGCGCGCGCGCGCCGGCATCGCGCCCGAGAAGGAGAAGGCGGTCCTGGCCGCGTGGCACGCGAAGAACGGCTGACCTCAGCCTCTCATCACACGGCCGTCCCCTCCGGCTCACCTCAGCAGATCCCTCCCGTGGCCCTTCGCATTCTCATTCTCGGCGGTACCGGCTTCATTGGTCCGCATCAGGTGCAGTACGCCTTGTCGCGCGGCCATCAGGTCACGCTGTTCAATCGCGGTCGCACCAACCCCGGTCTCTTCAAGAACGTCGAAACGCTGATTGGTGACCGCAACGCGCCCAACGGTTATGCGGCGCTGAAGGGGCGCACCTGGGATGTGGTGATCGACAATCCCGTGCAGGTGCCGCGCTGGGTGCGTGAAGCTGGGGCGGTGCTCGCGCCCAACGTTGGCAAGTATGTGTTCGTGAGCACGCTGTCCACCTATGCCAATCGCGGCAAGATCGGCATCACGGAAGCAGACACCGCGTTGCTCAACGAACCCGCGGCGCCCGATGCCACCGAGCGTGATGCCAGTTACGGGGCGCGCAAGGTGCGCGGCGAGATGGATGCCGTGGCCACGTTCGGTGAAAGCAAAACCCTCATCGTACGGCCCGGCCTCATTGTCGGGCCGGGTGATCTCACCGATCGCTTCTCGTATTGGCCCATTCGTGTGGAGCAGGGCGGCGAGATGCTGGCGCCCGGCACCCCCGACGATCCCGTGGCCTTTGTCGATCAGCGCGACTTGACCGAGTTCATGGTGCGGCTCTGCGAACAGAACGCCACTGGCACCTACAACGTGGTGGGCCCTGCCTCGGGACTCACCATGGCCGGCATGCTCTACGGCTGCAAAGCGGTGACGACGGCCGATACGCGCTTCACCTGGGTGGACGCCGACTTTCTACTCGAACGCAAGCTGCGGCCCTATGCCGATCTGCCGGTGTGGATGCCGCCGCGTGGCAACAGTGCCGGCTGGGCACGCATGGATGTGAGCAAGGCGGTCAAGGCCGGTCTCACCTTCCGTCCGCTTGCAGAAACGGCTCGCGACACCCTCACCTACTATCACGCGCAAACGCCCGAGCGACAGGCGGCACTCAAGGCGGGTCTTGCACCCGACCGCGAGAAGGCCGTGCTGGCCGAGTGGAAGGCGCGCTCCTGATCGGATGACAGGCCACGCATGAAGATTCTCGTACTCGGCGGCACGGGCTACATCGGCCCGCATCTCGTCAATCACGCGCTCGAGCGTGGACATGAAGTCACGCTGTTCAATCGCGGACGCACGAGGCCTGGACTGTTTCCCAAGGCCGAGCAGCTGATCGGCGATCGCAACGCGCCCGGCGGACACGACGTGCTCAAGGGGCGGCAGTGGGACGTGGTGTACGACCTGCCGGCCACCAATCCCCAGTGGGTGCTGGGCGCGACGGCGGTGCTCAAGGGCAATGCAAAGCAGTACGTGTACGTGAGCAGTACGGCCGCGTACAAGGACTTCTCGCGATCCTTCCCAGACGAAACGCATCCCGCACAGGATCCGGCACCGCTTGATGGGCCCGATGCAGCGAGCGCGCCCTATGGCAACAAGAAGGTCCGCTGCGAGCAAATCGTCCAGGCGGCCTTTGGCAGTGGCGCGACCATCGTGCGACCCGGTCTGATTGTGGGCCCTGGTGATCTCACCGACCGTTTCACCTACTGGCCGGTGCGCATCGAGAAGGGCGGCGAGATTCTTGCGCCGGGCAAACCCGATGATCCGGCGCAGTGGATCGATGCTCGTGATCTCACCGAATGGATGGTGCGACTGGGTGAGTCGCGCACGGGCGGTGTGTTCAACGCCGTGGGACCACGGACGGTGTGCGGCATTGGGGAGTTGCTCTACGGCATCAAGGCCTGCTACGCCAACGACGCGCAGTTCACCTGGGTGCCGGAGGCTTTCCTTACCGCCAACAAGGTGCGGTCGTGGGCTGAGATGCCGGTGTGGAGTTTCACGGGAGCGAGCACGGTGGCCTTCAGTACGTCGGTTATCGAGAAGGCCAAGGCGGCGGGACTCACCTTCCGTCCGCTGGCCACCACCGTGCGCGATGCCATGACCTGGTATCACGCGCGTCCTGCGGCCGAGCAGGAGCGACTGCGCGCGGGCATCGCCCCTGAGCGTGAGAAGGAAGTGCTGGCCGCGTGGCATGCCTCCCGCCGCGGGGCGCCGTGACCGGTCAGGCTTCACCCGTATCACGTCTGCTCAATCGGCTTGGCAGCATCGAACCCGGCGAGGAGCGCGCCACCGCCCTCGCCGCAGGTTACTTCTTCTGCGCACTGGCCAGCTATTTCATTCTGCGTGCGGTGCGTGACGCGGCCGGTGTGGCTGCCGGCACCGGCCAGTTGCCCTGGCTGTTCACCGGCACACTGATCACGACGCTGATCATGAATCCGGTGTACGCGCGCATCGTGTCGCGTGTTCCGGTGCGTCGCTTCATCCCCATTGTGTATCGGCTGTTCATTGCGCTGCTGCTCACATTTGCGGCCATCATCAAGTACGGGCCGGCGTCGTGGGAGCCGTATCTCGGGCCGTCCTTCTGGATTCTCACGAGCATCTACAGCCTGTTCATCCCCTCGGTGTTCTGGGGGTTCATGGCCGACACGTTTCATCCGGAGCAATCCAAGCGGCTCTTCGGGTTCATCAGTGTCGGTGGCACACTCGGTGCGCTCGCGGGCGCCTTCCTCACCTCGCAACTGGCCGAGCGCGTGGGCACGCCGGTGCTCATGCTCATGAGCGTGGTGTTGCTGGAGTGCGCGGTGCAGGCATCGCGACGATTTCCCCCCAGCTTTCGCGCCGATACACGTGCACGCGATGACGCGGATGAGCCGGTGGGTGGTTCGTCGTTCGCGGGCATCACGCATGTGCTGCGTTCGCCCTATCTGCTGGGCATTTGTCTGTACATGCTGATGTTCACCATCGGCACCACGGTGCTGTACTTCCAGCAGGCGGAGATCGTGGGGGCGCGCTACGCTGACCGGGAGTCGCGGACCGCGTTTCTGGCCACCATCGATATGGCCGTGCAGACGCTCACCATTCTGGCGCAGCTCTTTGTCACGGGCCGCGTGATCAAGTGGATTGGGGTGGGGCTCACCCTGGCCATCATGCCGGTGCTGAGTCTTGTGGGTTTCACGGCGCTTGGTACCTGGGGCACGCTGGCGGTGTTCGTGCTGTTTCAGGTGACACGACGCGCTGGCGAATACGCGTTCGGCCGTCCGGCGCGCGAGGTGCTGTTCACCGTCGTCTCACCCGAAGACAAGTACAAGGCCAAGAACTTCATTGACCTGTTTGTCTATCGCGGTGGTGATCAGATCGGGGCCTGGACCTACGCGGGCCTTACTGCCGCGGGACTCGCGGTGAGCAGCATTTCGTTGCTGGCCGCGCCGCTCAGTGCGGTGTGGCTGGTGGTGGCTATCTGGCTTGGGCGCGAGCAGGCGAGGCGGCAGCAGCAGGACGGTCTCGCCTGAGATCGCAGTCGGCCTAGTTGCGCCTCGCCGCACTGTCTGCCCATACGCGCAGCGGTGCATCGGCGCCGCGCCAACTGCGTTGCACCACGCGCCAGTGCACCAGAGCACTGTCACGCTGACCGGCACCTTCAAAGGCGCGTGCCAGCAGCACGCGTGACGTGGTGAAGTCGGCCACACTCGAGCGCAAATCGAATGGCGCGCGCAGTGCCCCGCGCGCGACGGGAATGGCCTCGGCATAGCGCCCACGCGCCAACAGCAAGCGCGCGAGATCAGCGTTGAGTCGTGGGAGACCAAACGCTGGCCAGTACATGGCCTGCTGCAGCGTGACAATGGCGCCGGCGGTGTCGCCGGCAGCGGCCAGTGCCATGCCGCGCGCCCACATGGCGGTGCGAGGATCCCGTCGTGTTGGCGCGCGCGTGCTCCACGCCTCCGAGGAGTCGGCCCAGCGCTTCGCCACATCGGCGCGCTGCGCGGCTGCGGCCACGCTGGCTGCCACGGCCCAGCGCTGCACATGGAGGCGAGCGTCCTGACCCGGATCGGCATCGCCCGCGGAGAATCGCGACAGCGAATCCCAGAGTGCCATGGAGCGGTTTCCATCGCCGCGCTGCTGCCACATGACCGCGCGTCGCCAATCGACCACACGGCCGACATTGTCACCGCGCTGCGCGCGTGGCACGGGACGCAGCCATTCCTGCGCGAGTCGCTCGGCGTCCGAAAGCCGTCCCTGCAGGTGCCGAAGAATGATGCGCAGGTCCATTACCGAACCCGTCGCAGCACCGCGGCGTGCCGCGTCGTCCAACGCGCGTTCTGCATCGTCCAGCTGCCCTGCATGCAGATGCACCACCACGGGGAAGAGCACATTGGCTGTTCCACCGTCTCCTGTGAGACGCGTAGCCCGCTGGTTGGCCTCAATGGCTTCACTCACCCGGTCCATGTGCAGCAGAAATGCGGCCAGCACGGTCCAGGCTCGCGCCGACTCCGGTTGTGCGCCCACCCATTCGCGCGCCGCCCGTTCCGCCGCACTGGCGCTGTCCAGCGACTGATACGCAAACACCAGCGACTCCATCGCATCACAGGCACGGCAGTACGGCGTGGCACTGCCCGACAGCGAATCCAGTGCGAGTACGCGCTTGAGCGACACGATCGCCGCCGGCGAATCGCCGTCCTGCAGGCGTGCCACCGCCTGATAGTACGCGCCGTCGGGTTCACCGGGATAGCGAATGGCCAGCGTGTCGGCGAGCGCCTGCAACTCGGGACGTGCGGTGGTGAACGCCCAATACGCCGTGATCATGAGCCGGTCGCGATCGCTGGCGCCACGGGCAAGGCGCACCACCCGCGCCAGCACTTCGTTGGGCTGGAAGACGCCTCGCAACGCCCGCGTCTGATACAGCTTGAACGCCGCCATGGCAAACAGCGAGTCCTCCTTCACCGCTGCCGACAGCAGTTGTTCGGCCGATGCCAGATCACTGCGCGAGAAAGCGCGCAGTCCCTCCTCATAGAATCGGTACGCCACGAGCGAGCGCGTGGGCATGCTGCTCGAATCACCCGCCAGACTCGGGCGACCGACAGCGCGCGCCAGTTCAGTGGTGGCCGAGGTCACCAGCGCAAAGAGATCATCGCCCTCAAAGCGCCACGCGCCGACAATGGCACCATTGTCCACCGACACGCGGCGCAGATCGAGCAGCATGCGTCCGTTGCCGAGGGGTTGAATGCCGCCCTCCAGCAGATCGGTTGCCCCCGCTTGATGCGCCGCTTCCCGCGAGACGTCGCGCGATTCACTGCCGCCAATGCGCGCATGGATCTCCAGCATGCGTGCGTTGCTCAGCACCTGCAGACCGTCAATGCGCGCCAGCGAGGTGGCCAGCAGATCGGTGAGTGCGCCGGCCGGTGCCGCCGGCTGCTCGCGGAAGTCCATGATGCGACCCACGGCAAAGAGTCGCAGCGAGTCGGCGGCTACTCCACTGCGCCGATGATGCAAATAGTCACGTACCTGAAACGCCGCTGCCACGACAGCAACCATGAGCACCACCAGCAACGCCAGCGAGCCACGACTGATGGCGAAGCTGCTCGCGCGCCATCCCTGGGAAGGAAGCGAGGCGTATTCGTTCGGTTGCGCTTCCGTGGGTCCAGCGACTGCGGTATCGGCAATGGTAGTATCAGGCCCCGACCCCGACCCCGACCCCGACTCCGACTCCGACTGCAGTACCTGCTCCTTGGCACCCGACACCACGGCTTCCGGCGCAATGGCTTCCTGCTGTTCGGCTATCGCAGTTTGCTTTTCTTTGAGTTGCTTTGCGTACGCCACCACCTCCCGATCCGGCGGCAGCTCCAACTCATCCTGGATGAGCGCCTCGTGAATGGCCGCCTGACGAATGGCCGTTGTCACATCGCCGTGCGCCACCAGGGCACGCATGAGCGCGAGCGTCGCACGTGAGTCGAGCGGATCCACCGCGGCCGCCTTGCGTCGCCACTGCACCGCATCGCCCGTACGCCCTGCACGCTCGGCTGCCTCTGACAACGCTTCCAGCGCGCGCAGATAGTCCCGCTCGAGAACCCGTCGCTCTTCTTCGGCCCAGCGCTCGAACGCCGGCGCACCGGCGAGATGAAACCCGCCGAGAAAGGGGCCCGTGTACAACGCCACCGCGTCGGCATGACGTCCCTGCTTCAGGTGCTCCGCGAACAGTCCCACGTCGTGCGGCAGCAACTCGCCATCGAGCTTGAGATCCTGCGTGCCGGTGATGACTGACTCGTCGCCGAGATCACGGCGCAGCGCATACAGCGCCTGCGCGAGCGCCTTGCGCCGACGCTCCTCGTCGGCTTCATCGGGCCAGAACAATTGCAGCAAACGGGTGCGCGACACGCCGCGGTCGCCCGCACGCGCCAGCACTGCCAGCAACGCCAGCCGCCGCTGCTGCGTGGCCGCGCCGCGCACCTCGCCTTCGTCGGATACCACGGCGCATCCGCCGAACGTGATGAATCGATACATGCCAATGGGTGGACGGGAGGTCGGGTGCTCGATGGCCCGACGGCTGTCCCATTCTCGTCTGGCGAACGCGGCAACGGAAGTCACCAGACCGGATGATTCCACCAGCACCTCGTGGGCCACGTCATTCATTCGGCCGCGGGACTCCGCGGGGCGTCCCGCGCCACCCGCGGCCAAACCCGTTGCAACAACGCCGCGCGCACCTCCATCGCGCCCAGTACCGCGGGCGGCGTGCGCTCGGGCAGTACGTCACGACAGGCCCAGCCCAGCGCCTCCATGGCCAGTCGCTGCGTGGCCTCGTCCACCCCGCTGGCCTGACCCCAGCGTGCGATGCCCACCGCCAGCGCCACACACATCGGGTCTTCAGGCTCGGCGCGAAGCAGCGTTACCAGCTTGTCGAACCAGGCCTGCCACCAGAGTTCGTCCTGCGGCAGCGCCACCGGCCGCACCAGCACGTCCTGCAGGGCCCACATGCGCGCACTGAACGCCGCGCACATGGGACCCGACAGGCTGTCCAGCCCTTCGCAGAGCCATTCACATTGGGCTTGAATGGACGACGTGGCATCGAGCTCCGCAGACATCTCAGGCCACACGGGCCGAATTGCCCGCTGCATCGCCCGCTGCCACCATGACGCCGGCCAGCGTTGTGTAGGCCGCTGCCCAGGCTTCACGCGCCGCTGGCGTGAAGTGCGCACCCAGCACCTCGGCAAAGGTCTCGAGCAGCGCCTGACCCACCACGTCGTAGTGCCAAGCCTCCACCCCGTATCCCGCGTGTCGCGCACCCAGCGCCTCGAGTGCGGGCACCAAACGTGGCAGCTCATCGAGACTCTTCACCACCACGGCCAGGGTCTGGCCAAGCTTTTCCGCCTGACCCGACAGGTCTCCGGCCGGAAACAGGGGCCGCAGGGCCGGGGCCAACGTGAACAATCGGTCGTAGAACAGCGGGGCCACCGCATCGGTGGTGGCCCCCATCAGGTTCCAGGTCGACCGGATCGTGGCGATCTGGTCGGCGGTCATCAGCGTTCCTTGTTGGTCGGCGTGAGACGCGCCACCAGCGACTCCAGCTGCGCCAACCGCTCGGCCATCTGCGCATTCTCCGCCCGCAGCGCCTGCGTCTCCGCCTTGAGCTGCTTCGTCCGGGTCTCGAGCGCCTTCACACCCGCCATGGCGACGCCATCGATATCCACCGTGCCAATGGCCGTTTCACTGTCGCCGAGACCAAACGCCTTACGGAAGGCCTGCGCCGTGGGGCCCATGTGCCGCACCGTGCTGTCCTCGGCCGTGTAGCGCCAGGTGTAGACAGGCAGCGACGCCAGCTTGCTCAGCACCTGCTCGCCGTCGACGGCACGGAAGTCGGACTTCTTGGTGGAATCGGAGGTGTTCGTCCAAGTGCCGCCGGTGCTGAGGTAGGCGCCGGTGCCGGTGTCGAGATAGCGACCAATGGGATTTGCGCCTGTCGGCGTGCCAGTTCCGAAGAAGATACGATCGGCTCGTACAACAAAATGTCCATTCTGTCGCGCAAACACAGGTGCACCGTCGCCGTACCCTGCGTCGATGACCACCGAGCTCGTGAAATTGTTGGTGTGGGCGAAACGACCGATCGCCACGCTGTGGTCACCCGATGCCACGCCTCGAATGCCAACCGAAAACTGACCAGACGCCAACCCGCCGAGTGAAATCCCATAAAGGCCGGTGGCGTCCCCGCTCAGGGAAATTGCGCCGGTGCCGCTGGCCGTGCCTTTCAGTGCCATGCTGCTCGGACCGGTCGCAGTGCCGTCGATGGTTATGGACTTTTCGCCTGAGGCCACCCCAGTCCCAAGAGCCAGTGAGTTGTCGCCCGTCGCTTGCGCGGTATTCCCCATGGCGATTGAGTTCACGCCGCTCGCCAGTGTCTCTACGCCGATGGAGGTCGCATAGCCGTTGGTGGCTTTCGCTACAGTCCCGGCCGCGAATGACGCATACCCTGAGGCTTCCGACTGATCACCAAAGGCCGTCGAGAAGGAGCCAATCTTGTTGTAAGCCCAGCCGCCAATGGTGTTCATGCCGGCGCGGAATGCGCCACGCTCACCAAGCCAGACGAGACCAGTTGATGAACCCGAGAATGTCGGGAGTGGCGTCGCTGCGCCGCCGTACTGAGACAGCACCGTGAACCCCTGCGCGCTCCGGTTCCCATTGGCCAGCAGATACTGCGTGTGATCATCATTGCCCAAACCCGTCAGCGCCCCGTGGGCGCTCACGCCAGCACCGCCGCCACCGCCCGCGCCATCCGTCCAGCTGAACGCCACATGCGTGGGCTGCAGGCAATTCTGCGGCGTGCTCGGCGCCTTGATGCGATACACCGTGCCCGACGCCGGCACGTAGCAGGCATGGAAGACCGTCTGTGCGCCGGCCGACTGCGGCGCGCCGAGCGTCACGGCCAGGGCGGCAGTCGCCGCGGCGAGGGTGGAAAGGAAGGGCCCGCGTCGGCGCGGGGCTGCAGGGATATGCGAAGCAGACATGCGTGAGGTCCTGAGAAAGGGTTGTCGGCGCGGCCGTCGTGGCCGAGTGGACGCTGACAAGGTCGAAAGCCCGCTCGCCTGCCCATCACTTGCGGTCAAATCGCCCGGGTGACCCGCAGGTGATGCGCAGGTGATCGCCCAGCGACCCCCCTTTCGACCTTATGGGCGTGCTCGTGAGCGCCAGACCGTCCCGGTCCCGCCGCGCGCGCATTCCGATCACGTCACCCCATACAGCTCGAGGGCTGCTTCCATGTCTTCCCCGCATTCCGGCGACGCCGCCGATTTCACTCCCCACACCGCACAACACCTTCAGAACCGCCGTTGGGCCGTGGCCCTGCTGCTCGTTTCCTCGGCGCTGGCCGCCTGCAGCGACAGCAACCCCACGGCTCCCGATGCATCAGTCGAATTGACCGATCACGCGCACAGCCAGGTTGCCACGAGCCTGGTGCCGGTGGTCGACGATGCAGCCGAACGGCTGCTCCTCGGCGAGCCGACCGAGTCGCCGCTGCGCTCGGCACTCGAAACGCTGCGGTCGGCGCTGGCCGCGCAGAAAGTAGACGCGGCCCTGCGCGCGGTGGCCGACGCCCAGTTGGCGCTCGAGTTCTCGCGTGCGGCACAGTCCATGGATGCCGCTGATCGCGACGCCCTGGTGCTGCAACTGGGCGTGGTGCACGCGCAGTTGGCGGCCGAGGCGCGCTGAGCATGCGTGTCGTCTTCCAGGCTCTGGTCGGCCGGGCCTTCACAGGCGCGCTGCGCCTGTGGGGGCTGGCCGGCCTCGGCGTCGCGCTGGCCAATCCGCTGACGGCGGGTGGCAATGTGGACGCGCAGACCATCACCCGCGACTTCAGTGTGTGCTTCACGAGTGGCGTGCAGTCCTGCACGCTGCTCACGCTCGCCACCACGGCCTTCTATATAGATGGCAGCACGCGCATCGGGACGGCGGTGGACGTGTATGTGAAGCACAATGAAGGCGCAGCACCGGATGCGGCGGCGGTGAGTGCGCTCACCGGCTTCTACTTCGCGTATGCCGGCGCCAGCGTCACACCGGTGGGCGGCGCCGATGTCTCCGACGAATCGGGTCTGGTCACGCCGCTCATCCTGCCCGAGGGCGACTACTCATCGCCCTTTCCACTCAATGCCGGCGGCTGGTCACAGTTGGCACGCAGCAGCACCAGCACGTCCGCTTCGCCCAGCTTCGACAACTACCTGTCGTTCAGCAACACGCTCACCGCGTATGACGAGCTGACGGGGCGCGTGAACACGCAGTACATCGGTGGCTGCGGCGCTGCGGCGGGTAGCGGCGCATTGGATGCGGTGTACACCACCGAGCTCTGGACCTGCGGTGAGGGCAACTACTGGTTCACCACCTTCACCGAGGCCTGGTTCGATGCCGACCTCGTGAACACGGTGGGCGTGAGCACCTACGCGCTGTTTGACGGCGCGGACTACGGTGTCGCGGCCTTCTGTGATCGCTATCTCGACACCAACACCAGCTTCGGTGATGCCGATGGCAGCTTCACCAACCTTGGTGACGTGTGTGCATCCAGCAATACCGGCGGCGACAATGGTGGTGGTGACAACGGCGGTGGTGACAACGGCGGTGGCGACAACGGTGGCGGCGACAACGGTGGCGGCGACAACGGCGGCGGCAACAACGGCGGTGGTACGCCGGTGCCCGAGCCCTCGTCGCTGTGGATGCTGCTGACTGCCGTGGTCATGATGCTCGGATCGCGCGCGCGTGTACTCGAGGCGCAGGCGCCATCCTGTGCACTCGTGCCGCGCATCATGCAGGCCGCGCGCATCCACCTCAAGGACAGCGCCCGCGTGCTGAAGGTCGATGAAGTGCCTGTGCCCACGCCTGCCGCCAAGCAGGTGCTGGTGCGTGTGCACGCGGCCAGTGTGAATCCGGTGGACTGGAAGCTGCAGGACGGCGGTGACCTGCCGCTGCTCTCCATTCCCGGCGGCGATTTTGCCGGAGTGGTTGTTGCCGTGGGCTCAGGCGTGACCGGCTATCGCTGCGGTGATGCGGTGGCCGGTACCGTGGACCAGGGCGCGCAGGGCGGCAGCTACGCCGAGTACGTGGTGGCGCCGCTCGAGGCCCTCGTGCGCAAGCCCGAGCGATTCAGCATGCAGGAGGCGGCCGCCTATCCCACGGTGGCCATTGCCGCGTGGCGCTTTCTCATTGCCGGCGCCCAGGTGCAGCGTGGCGAGCGGGTGCTGGTGCACGGCGCCGCCGGTGGTGTGGGCTCCATGGTGGTGCAGATGGCCAAGGCACGCGGCGCGTATGTCATCGGTACGGCCTCCGCGCGCAATCACGCCTATCTGCGCTCCTTGGGCGCCGATTCGCTCATTGACTACAGCACCACGCCGTTCGAAACCGTCGTGCGCAATGTGGACGTGGTCGTCGACGCGGTGGGCGGCGAAACGCTGGCGCGTTCCTACGGGGTGCTGCGCAAGGGCGGGCGTCTCGTGTCACCCGGCGGCGCGGTGGACATGGCGCGCTGCACAGCGGCCGGCATTGTATGTCCGGCGCGCGCGCCCTGGGATGTGCAACGCGGACTCGATTACGCTGCGCCCCTCATTGCCGCGCAGCAACTTCGCGTGCACGTGGACAGCGCCTACACGCTCGCCAGTATCATGGCCGCGCAGCAGCACAGCCGCAGCGGGCGCACGCGGGGCAAGGTGGTGGTGGACATGAACGCCGACGCGCACGCCGCAGCCATGCAGCCATTGGCCGCATATCTCGAGGGCCACGCCACCGGGAGCCGCAGCGCCTTCGAACGCGCCTTTGCGGCCGACGCCATGCTGGTGGGCATCAAGGACGGGCAGTACCGCCAGTGGCCCGCCAGCGAATACGTGCGCATCTCGTCGTCCGGACGCGCGCCGGCTGACGAGGCCCAGCGCCGGCGGCGTGTGGAGAGCCTGCGGGTGACGGGCACGGTGGCCACGGCCGTCCTCCGTCTCGAGTATCCGGACATGCTGGCCTGGGACCACATGACGCTCATTTCCCAGGGCGGCGAATGGCGCATTGCCGTCAAGGCGTACGACGCGCAGACTCCGGGGCGCTGATCGCACGGCTTCGCGTGCGACCGGCCTGCCACCCTCTATCGCACGCTGCCCATGTCCGGCGCATTGCTCCGCACCATCCTGCTGCTTACGGCGTCGAATGTGTTCATGACCTACGCCTGGTACGGCCACCTCCGCAATCAGAGCGACAAGCCCTGGGTGGTGGCCGCGCTCGTGAGCTGGGGCATCGCGCTCTTCGAGTACCTGCTGCAGGTACCGGCCAACCGGGCCGGCTTCACGGTGCTCACCCTGCCGCAGCTCAAGATGCTGCAGGAGGCCATCGCGTTGACGGTCTTTGTGCCCTTCGCCGTGTTCTACATGAAGCAGCCGGTGAAGCTGGATTTCCTCTGGGCCGGACTCTGCATCATGGGGGCCATGTATTTCATGTTCCGGGGCAGTGCCGCCGGGTGACGGGCATTTCTACTTGACAGCGTTAGGTGAATTGACAATATTCGCCAGATGACCACCTCCGCCATCCGCTCCGCCTCGCTGGCGCGCCGTGAGCGCCAGAAGGCCGAAACCCGCCAGTCCATTCTGGACGCGGCGCGGGAGCTGTTCGTGAGCGAGGGGGTCGAGGCCACCACCATGCGGGCCATTGCTGCCCGCATTGGCTACACACCCACCGCCATCTACCACCATTTCCGCGACAAGGACGCGCTCATTCAGGAGCTCTGCCTCGCGGACTTCTCGGCGTTGGGCCAGGCCATGCACAAGATCGGCCGCATCGAGGATCCGGTGGACCGGGTGCGCCGCATGGCATATGCCTACACCGATTTTGCGCTCGACAATACGAGCCAGTATCGGTTCATGTTCATGACACCACCAACACAGTCGTTGGCTGTAGCGCACGAAGAGCTCCACAAGCGTCCGGAAGAGGACGCTTATCTCTTCCTGCTCGACACCGTGACGGAAGGCATCAATCTCGGAGTATATCGTCCGGAGCTCAGCGACCCCGTGGAGCTGGCCCAGATCTTCTGGGGTGGCCTGCACGGCATCATTTCGCTCTGGCTGACACACTGTGGCAACCCGCACATCATTCTCCGCGACCCCCGCGAGACCATCCGGACGCAGTGTGATCTCATCATCCGAGGCGCGCTGCGAAACCCCACGCACTGAAGTCCCGTAGCACCACACAACTCGGCATTTCACTCCCAGGGCGCCTCGGCGCCCTTCTTCAGGATCCTTTACTTAACAGTGTTAGAGAAACGATCCGTGTTTACAAGCAAATCGATGTTCAGGCTGCGACGGCGCAGTCTCATGGGGGCCATGCTGCTCACGCCCCTCATCACCGTCGCAACGAACGCCGGCGCCCAAAGCATGAGCCGGGCGAGCAGCGCGGCCACAGCCGATAGCACTCGGCGCCTGCTCGACCGCTACATCGCCGAGGCGGTGCGCAGCAATCTCGCCCTCGCCCAGCAGCAGGTCGCCGTGCAGCGCGCGGAGGCCGGGGTCCAGGAAGCCAATGGTCGCTTTCTCCCCAGCCTCGGTCTCAACGCCCGCTACTCCGAGTTCAGCGGCGTCATCAACATCGGCGACTTCATCAACCCCACCTACGCCGCGCTCAACCAGATCCTCGGTCAGCAGCGCTTCCCCACGGACATCAACGCCACGCTGCCCTTCCGTCAGGAGACCAAGCTCGACCTGCAGATGCCGCTCTTCAACGGCGCGCTCTTTGGCGCCCGGGCGGCGGCGCGGGCCCAGCGGGATTTGGTAGGCAGCACCCGCGATGCGGCACTCCGCCAACTGGTGGCCGACGTGCAGTTGGCCTGGCTGCAGGTCGCCAGCGCCACGCGTGCCGTACAGACCCTCGAAGCCACCCTGCCCGTGCTCGACGAGAACCTGCGCGTGAGTGAACGCCTGGTCAGTGCAGGGCAGGCCACACCCGATGTCGTGCTGCGCGCGCGCGCCGAACGCAGTGATCTCGTGCAGCAACTCGACGACACCCGCAGACTGTGCGCGGCCGCCATTCGCGGCTTCAATTTGCTGCGCAATCAGGAGCCCGACGCGCCCATTGCCATGGGACTCGCAGGCGACACCGCGGCACTCGCGCAGCAAGAGCCTGCGGACACGTTGTTGCCACGCGCCGAACTGGTCGCGCATGCCCTGCGCCACCGCGAAGAACTGACGCAGGCCGGCAGTGGCGTGGCGTTGGCCCGTGCACAGCAGCGCGTGGCCGGCAGTGCGTTCCTGCCCAACCTCTCGCTCGGTGCCAGCTACGGCGTGCAGGGCGACCGCTACCGGTTCGATCGCAACAACGACGTGGCCCTCGCTTCGCTGGTGATGTCGTGGAACGTGTTCAACGGGAGACAGGACGACGCGCGCCGCCAACAGGCCAACGCACTCAAGCAGGAGGCCGAGCTGCGCCTGCGTGAAACCGAGCGCGGCATCGCCACGCAGGTGCACAACGCGGCCGACGCCGTGGACGTGGCACGCAGCAATGTCCGCAGCGCGCGCGATCGCTACGACGCGGCGCAGCGTGCCTTCACCCTGGTGGAGCGGCGCTACGGCGAAGGCCTCGCCACCCAGGTGGAGTTCCTGAGTGCGCGCGCCGCCTACACATCCGCTGCGCTCAATCAGGTCATCAGTCGCTTCACGCTCGACGCCCGTCTCGTGGAGCTCGAGCGCGTGGCGGCGCTTCGCACACTGCCGCGCTGAAACGCGCACGGCATCAGGCGTTTCCAGCAATTCGACAACCACTGCATCTCCCGACCCTCCACACACTCCGGACGAAGATGTCTCTTTCCCATTCACACCATCCCGCGCGCGCGGCCGCTCTGCTGGCCCTCGTGCTGTTCACTGCCTGCGCTGAAGCGAATGCCAACGCAAATGCCAACGCAAATGCCACAGCCGGCAACGACAGTGGTCGCACATCCGCCGCCAATACCACCGACGCGACGGCCGACCCGGTCAGCGTCACGCTCGCCTCGCCGGCTGACGATCTCAGTGCCGCAACCATTGTGGCCACCGGCACGTTTGCGTCGCGCGATGAAATTCCCCTCGGCTTCAAGATCGGCGGCGTCGTGCATCGGGTCCTCGTGGACGAAGGCGCCGTCGTGCAGCGCGGCCAGGTGCTGGCTGTGCTGGACCTCCGCGAAATCGACGCGGCTGTGGCCAAGGCGCAGGTCCAGGTGGACAAGGCTACACGTGATCAGGCCCGACTCCTGCGCCTCGTGGCCGACAGCGTGGCCACGACGGTGCAACTGCAGGACGCCACTTCGGCCCTCGATGCCGCGCGCGCCGATCTGACCAGTGCGCGGGTGAACCGCGAGTACGCCACCATCATCGCCCCCGAGGCGGGCACCATTCTGCAGCGTCAGGTCACACCCGGCGCGACTGTTTCGCCCGGTGGCTCCATGTTCGTGCTGGGCGGCGCGCGGCGTGGCCGCGTGCTGCGCGCCGGGCTGCCTGATCGTGACGCCCTGCGTGTGCAGGCCGGCGACAGCGCCACCGTGCACTTCGATGCGCTGCCAAGCCAACGCTTTGGCGGTCGGGTGGTGCTCATCGGGCGATCGGCCGATCCGCGCACGGGCACTTACAGCGTGGAGATCGCTTTGCGTGACGCTGAGCGCTTGCCCAGTGGACTCGTGGGTGAAGCCCGGGTGCATCTGCGTGATACGTTCCGCGGACGCGGGGCGGCCAGCGATCGTGGCATGACCCCACGCACGCTGCCGGCCGACGCCCTGCTCGAGGCCGACGGAGACTCGGCCACCATTTATGTGCTGCGCGACGCCGCCACGGTCAGCGCGGCGGGTGACAGCACCTGGACGGCTGCGCGTCAGCGCGTGGCGGTCCTGGGCATCGACGGCGACCGCGTGCAGGTGCAGGGTGTGACGGCCAACGCGCGCGTGGTCGCACGTGGCGCGCCCTACGTTACTCCGAGCACGCGACTGCGGGTGGTGGCCGCCAATCCGTCCACGCGGGACGCGCGCCCATGAACGGCCTCAGCAACCTCACACGCTTTGCCGTGGAGCGCTGGCAGTTCACGGTGCTGGTGTTCCTCATGTTCGTGGCACTTGGCGCATCGAGCTGGTTTGCCATTGCCCGCAGCGAAGACCCCAGCTTCCCGGTGCCCATCTACACGGTGGTGGCGGTGTACCCCGGTGCGTCACCGGAAGACATGGAACAGCTGGTCGCCGATCCGGTGGAGAAGCAGCTCAAGACACTGGAGAACGTGAAGGAACTGCGCAGCACGAGCAGCGACGGGCTCACGGTCATCCGTATTGAGTTTGACGCCGACGTGGATGCCGAGCGCAAGTACGATCAGGTGGTGCGCGAAGTGAACGCTTTGCGTCCTGAACTGCCGGCCGCTCTGCAACGACTCGAGGTGGAGCGCAACCAGAACTCCGATCTCACCGTGTTTCAGCTGGCGCTCGTGGCGCCGCAGTTGCCCTATGCACAGCTCGAGGATGCGGCGCGGGCACTGGAGGAGCGCGTCGAGCGCATTGCCGGTGTGAAGCGCGCTGAACGCTGGGCGGCCCCACCACGCGAGCTGCAGGTCACGCTTGATCTCGGACGCATGGCCCGATTCGGCATCACGCCGGCTCAGGTGCTGCAGGCGCTGGGCAGCGACAACACGCAAATTCCCGGCGGCTCGGTGGACGTGGGGACCCGTCGCTACAACGTGGCCACTCAGGGGCGCTATCGCAGCGTGCAGGACGTGCAGCGCTCTGTGGTGGCTGGCCGCGACGGTGCGGTGGTGCGGGTGCAGGATGTGGCCACGGTACAGTGGGCCGACGGGGACGCCGTGCACCTCGGCCGCTACAACGGGCAGCGTGCCATGTGGGTGTCGGTGGCAGTGCAGGAGGGGCAGAACATTTCCACCGTCAAGCAGCGCGTGTGGGCGGTGCTCGACACGGCGGAGCAAAGCCTGCCCCAGGGGGTCACCCTCGCGCGGGGCTTCGACCAGAGTGAGAACGTGGACTCACGTCTCTCGCGACTGGGCTGGGATTTTGTGATTGCCATCGTGCTCGTGCTGCTCACGCTGCTGCCACTGGGCACACGCGCCTCGGTGATCGTGATGATCTCCATTCCCACCTCGCTGGCCATGGCGGTCACACTGCTCTACGTGACGGGCTACTCCATCAATCAGTTGTCCATCGTGGGCTTCGTGATTGCGCTGGGACTGCTGGTCGATGACAGCATCGTGGTGGTGGAAAACATCGCGCGCTTCCTGCGCGAGGGCTACACCCGAACCCAGGCGGCCATCGAGGCCACCAAACAGATCGGCGTGGCCGTGCTCGGCGCCACCTTCACACTCATCTTTGCGTTTCTCCCGCTGATCTTCCTGCCGGGATTGTCGGGCAAGTACATCCGTGTGTTGCCCATGGCGGTGGTGTACGCCGTGCTGGCCTCGCTGGTGGTGTCACTCACCATCATTCCCTGGCTGGCCTCACGCCTCATGCCCCGCGATTCCGCCCCTGAAGGCAACGCCGTGTTGCAGTGGCTCGACCGCGGCATTCATCGCACCTACGCGCCGCTGCTGCAGCGCGCCATGCACAACCCGCGCACCACACTGGCACTGTCGGCGCTGCTGGTGGTGGGCGCGCTGGCGCTCGTGCCGGCGGTGGGTTTCTCGCTCTTCCCCAAGGCGGGCACGCCGCAGTATCACGTGGACATCACCACGCCGGAGGGCACGAGCCTGGCCGAAACCGACCGCGCCGTGCGTCATGCCGAACAGGTGGTGCTGGCTCATCCGGGTACGCGGGCAGTGTTTGCCAACGTGGGCAAGGACAATCCCGAGGTGTACTACAACGTGTTCCAGCGCGCCGAGTCGCCCACGCGTGGGCAGCTCATCGTGCGCCTGCACGAGTACGACAACGTACGCACACCCATCGTGCTGGACTCACTGCGGGCGCGCATGGCGGAGTATCCCGGCGCCCGTATCGAGCTCAAGGAGTTCGAGAACGGTCCGCCCATCGACGCGCCCATCGCCATGCGTCTCGAAGGGCCAGATCTCGACACCCTGCAGCAGTTGGCGGCACAAGTGGAGGGCGTGTTTGCGGCCACGGCCGGCACGCAGTACGTGAACAATCCGGTCCGGTTGCGCCGCAGCGACCTGCGCGTGGTGGTGGATCGCCAGAAGGCGGGCCTGCTCGGGGTGCCGGGCGCCGAGGTGGAGCGGACGCTGCGCTTGGGTGTGGCCGGTCTCGAGGCCGGAAAGATGCGCGCCAGCAACGGCGAGGAGTATCCCATTCGTGTCGGCATTGCCCACGACGGACGACCGGCACCGCAGGATCTCGAGCGCATCCATGTGAGTTCGGTAGCCGGCGCCATGGTGCCGCTTTCGCAGATCACGACCACACGCTTTGTGTCTTCGCCCACGTCCATCGATCACCGGGACCGGCAGCGCGCGGTCACCGTGACCAGCTATGTGCGTGAGGGCTACAACACCGACGCGGTCACCAAGAACATTCTCTCGGCACTCGCCTCGCTCGACCTGCCCGATGGCTATCGCCTCGTGCCGGCCGGTGAGATTGAGAGTCGACAGGAGAGCTTTGGTGGCATTGGCGGAGCCATCATCGTGGCTGTGTTTGCCATCATGGCCATTCTCGTGCTCGAGTTCCGTGACTTCCGCACCACGCTGGTGGTGGCGAGCGTGATTCCGCTGGGTGTGGTGGGCGGCATCGTGGCGCTGCTGCTCAGTGGCTACACATTGAGTTTCACGGCCATGATTGGCTTCGTGGCGCTCGTGGGCATCGAGATCAAGACCAGCATTCTGCTGGTGGACTTCACCGATCAGTTGCGTGCCGAGGGTGTGCCGCTGGACGAAGCCATTCGCCGCGCGGGTGAAGTGCGTTTCCTGCCCATCGTGCTTACTTCGCTCACGGCCATTGGCGGTCTGCTGCCATTGGCGCTGCAGGGCTCGGGGCTCTACTCGCCGCTGGCCTGGGTGATCATTGGCGGTCTGGTGAGCAGCACGCTCATTGCGCGCCTGGTGACGCCGGTACTGTACAAGCTGCTGGCACCGCGTGATGCCAAGGCGGTGGCGACTGCGCCGTCGGTGGTGATGGGGGCGCCGGCGACGGCTTGACGGGCACCCTGCCAACGTCAATTCTTCGGATGCTACGTATCTCAGGGCCTCGCAGTTGAACGCAGGCGGGGCCCCGTGAGTGTAGTGAAATTCAGCGCGTGCAAGGCGGGGACTTCATGGCAACATCGGCGAAGCGAAAGAAGAGTCTGATCTTCATTGTGGTCACGCAGACACTGGGGATCATCGTCTCGTCGGCACTGGTGACGTGGATTTTGACGTGGACCGGTCGCCCATTCCCTGAGGTGCTTCCCATTGGCGTGCTGTTGGCTATCGGATCGTATGCGGTGAACTGGTTCGCTCAGCGGAAGTTCGCTAACCGCGAGTGACGCGGCGGGGCGCCACAGCGCCGCCGGCAAGAGCGCCCAATACGACGGCGAGCGAAAACAGTGGGGCTCCTGCAGAGATATACCAGCCGGCCATGAGCATCCACAGGCCGCCGACCAGGCCGCCTACCAGTGCGCCCACCGCCGGCATCGCGCCACCTCGTCCGAACCACGCTTCGCAGACCCGAACAATGCCGACGACCATAAGCGCCGGAATGGGTAGCAGTAAAGCCAGGAAGAGCCCATGCCCCAACATGTTCAGCGCGTGTTCGGCGAATTGCTCGAGTGACATGGTTGGGAAACGACCATACCATCCGGGGCCTGGGCGATCGCTGTACGGCAGATAACCGAACAGTGGGGCAACCATCAGAAACACGGTGATGCCTCCGGCCAGCACGGCCGTGAAGCGCAGTGCAGTCATGGCCGCGTCGAGTACCACGCGCAATGAATCGCCACACTTTTCACGGAAGGTGCTCATGACGCAACCAAGTTAGCGCGAGGAATCGGTGTCCGAACACCTGCGATGTGCGTTGACCGGTGTGCTCGGTCACACGGAGTGGGTCCACGCACTTGACTTGACGTTCGCCGCAGCAAAGCGTCGATTTGCGCCATGCCTCTCTGCACGACGCGACTGCCTGCCACGCCGCATGTGGCACTTGCCCTGTTGTTGCTGGCACGGCCCACTGGCTTGACGGCCCAGGCAACGGGTGGCGAAGCGGCCACCGGCACGCTGTCAGGCATGGTGCTGACCGATGTGGGCGAGAAGCCCATCGCAAATGCCGAGGTACGACTCAGCGGCAGCACGCGCGCGGTGCGCAGCGACTCGGCCGGTCGCTTTGAACTCAGTGGCCTGCCCACGGGCATGCAGCGTTTCGAAGTGCGGGCCATCGGCTTTCAACCTTTGCGTCAGTCCCTGGTAATTCCCGCCGGCCGCAGCATGGATGTCGACCTGCTGTTGGTAGCCGAGGTCCAGCAGTTGAACACCGTGCGCGTGGGCGCCGAGCCCGGCGTGGGGGTGCGCAAGCCCTGGTTGAGTGGTTTCGAGGAGCGCCGCAGCTATGGCATTGGCAGCTTCCTCACTGAGACCGAGCTGGAGAAGCAGGACCCCAGTCGCTGGGCAAGCGCGGTCGCGCAACATGTGCCCGGCCTGCAGCTGGTGAGTTACAACGGCCGCGCGTCCTTCGGCATCAATCGTGGGCTCATCAGCTTCAACAACATGCCGCGTGGTGATCGCATGGATCAGTCACAGGGCGCGCCGCGCAGTTGCTACGTGCAGGTCATCATCGACGATGTCGTGCGCTACGCCAGCCGGGTGGACGAGCCGCTGTTCGACGTCAGCAGCATTGATCCGGGCACGGTGGCGGCGGTGGAGTTCTACAGCGTGAGTCAGTTGCCTGCGCGGTTCAATCGCGGGGGCAACGCGCCGTGTGGGACGCTGGTCATCTGGAGAAAGTAGGCGACGCTGCCGACGCAACGGAGCACGCGACCACGCAAACAGCCGCGCACTACTCCGGCACCAGGCGCGTGCCCGAAAGCCGCTCCGCCAGACCGCGTGCCGGTGTACGCACCGCCAGCAAAATCGCGATCACCGCCAGCACGATGCCGAGCAACAGCACGGGCATCGTCCACGCGGGCGTGCTGCGGGCAGTCAGCCTCGCGATGCTGCCGACCATCAGCAGCATCCAGGGCGTCCAGGTCACCACTTGTCGTACGGTCAATCGCAACCGACCGGCCGGGCTGCCGGCGGCAGTGACCAGTTCCAGTCCCATCACTCGCAGGACCATGCCGCGGCGCACCGTCATCGCCGCGATCAGCGCGAACACCGCGCCGAGCCCGGACACCGCGGCGGCAGTGAAGAGGGCAATGAGCCACCGCACGTTCAGTACGCCGGGCGGACGACCCTTCCAGGTCGAGTCAACGAGCCGGTCGGCCTCGGCGAGCCGCGTGGCACTCACGATGGGATTGGCGCGCACGACCGAATCCGCCAGTGCCCACTCGCGTTTGGCGATGCCTGCGGTTCTCACGACAGCCGAGTCGCGGCCTTCGCGGTGACGCGTCACCGCTTCGCCAAGATGGCCCGCGATATACACGCCAACCAACTCGCGCGCGTCACGCTGGTCTGGGGCTCGACTCGCGGAATCATCAAGCCAGTCCACCAGTGGTTGCAGTCGATCAAGGTCCGCATCGCGTGGCGCCACCACCACGGCGCCATAGGACGACACGAAGCCCATGCCCAGCATTGGCGCGGTCGTGGCGACGGCAAGCAGCAGGCGACGCTGTGCGGTGAGTGGGGGACGGTTCGCACCGGCCGCGGTGAGCGCAGCATACAGCGCATCAAGTCGCGACGCGGGGTCCTCCATGGCTGTCAGCAGAGATCGCGCTCGCAGTGGCCAATCCGCGAGCGCCGTCCGGAGGGTCTGTTGCAGCAGTCGGGCCACACTGGCAGGGAGTGGCCCGGCATCCCCGGTGGCCGCCTCGCGAACGTGCACCGCGGCATCGTGCGTCGCGGCATCGTGACTCGCGGTGCTGTCCTCCATCGTGCCGTGTCCGACGCGAAACGGCAGCACCACGGCGTGCCCGTCATCGGTGATGAGTACATCGGCCGCCGACAGGCCAGTCACGGGAAGTCCGGCGTCCCGCCGGGCCCGCAGTTCGTCGAGCAGATCGGTGAGCCAGGCGTGCACGGCCCCCCATGATACGCCCGGAACGAGACGGGTGGCCAACGGCGCGCCGCTCACAGCGGCGTAGGCATCCCAGGCCTCATCGGCGCTGCGGCGTCCGCCAATCCAGCGCGCGCAGGTCGTGCGGCTGGCCTGGCGCTCAGCGTCGGAGAGTGGTGCGCTGCCAGGGGGGCGCCGCACGATCCATACAGGGCGCTGCAGGGCACCGTCACTCGCCAACAACACCATGCCGTCGGCGTCGATTGCGCCCGAAACCTCGTAGGCCCCAACGCGACCACTCATCGCATGGTGAAGCGGCAGCATCTGCACCTCGCCACCGAGCGCCCGGTCGCGCGCCACCGTGGACTGTTCGGTCACCACACGCGTACCGGAGATGCGGTCATGCTCCGCCAACCAGCCGTTGGCCTTCCGCGCACGCGCAAAGAGCAGCAGCAGGCCGCCGATGCTGATGGTCATCACGACGACGGCACCAGCGGTCTTGTCCATCGCCAGCGGCAGACTCGCGAGCACCGCAAGCAGGCCCGGCGCAACGACAAAGAGCCCACGGAGCGCTGCGCGCGCGATACCGGGCACAGCACCGTCCGCGCGAACCGTGCGCAGACCCAGCAAGCGCTTCGCGGGGGTCCAGCCGGTAAGCCCTTCGAGAATCGCGTAGATGAGGATCTCGAACGGCACGGCGGACAGGGCCTGCACCACCGCATAGCGCGGATCGTCAACCGTGAGCGCAACATTCACGCCGAGGGGCCGAAGCAATCCGAGAATCGGCAGTGTGAGCGTGCTGATGAGATAGTTGTCGATGACGCCGGCGGCCAATCGCCGCACGATGGGGGCCGGCGTGTGCTCGATGGGTCGGCAGGCCAACAGCGCAGCGCGCAGGGCGCCGTAGTCGGCGAACCGTTCGTCGCGATTGCGCGCCAGACACTTCATCACGATGGCGGCCAGTCCCGGCGGCACATCGCGGCGATACTGCACAAGCGGCGTGGGGGCGCCGCTCATGACCACCGCAATCAGCTTGACGGCGTTGTCCGCATCGAAGGGCAGCTTGCCGGTGAGCAGGTAGTACAAGGTCGCGCCCACCGCATAGATATCGGCGCGCACATCGAGCGCCTCACCCAGAAGCTGCTCGGGCGAGGAGAAGACGGGCGTGCCGAGAAAGAGCCCGGTCTGCGTCAGCCGCCCCTGTTCGACACTCTCGACCGGGCGGGACAGGCCGAAATCGCCGACCTTGATCGTGCCGTCGCTGCCGATGAAGCAGTTGGCCGGTTTGATGTCGCGATGCAGGATGCCGCGCCGATGCGCCGCCTCGAGTCCGTCAATGAGCTGCAAGGTGTCGTCGATGGCGTCAATCACCGACAGCGGACCCTGTACCTCGACCTTCTGCTCGAGCGTGCCCCCCTCGACCAGCTCCATGGCAATGGTCGGCCGCCCGTCGATTTCCTCGGTGCGATAGACGTAGACGGTGTTGGGATGATTCACCGACGCGGCCGTGCGCCCCTCGCGCAGAAAGCGCTCGCGATCCTCGGCGCGCTCAAGCCCGGCCGCAAGCACCTTGACGGCCACGAGGCGCCCGTCCTCGATCTGCTCGGCTGCGTACACGGCGCCCATGCCGCCGCGACCCAGCAGATGTTGGATGCGATAGCCGCCGAAGGTCTGACCGGGGGTGAGTTCCGCGCTCGTCACGTCGTGGTGGATGGGCAGGCGGGAGACGTCGCTGTTCCTCGTCCAAGCGAATCAATCGCGAAAGTCGGCATGGGGCAATATGTCGCACTGTGAATCGGCCAAGCCTTGCCCAGCGGCACGGTAACAACCCACAATTCGACGCTGCGCTTCCACGCTTTCGCCGTTTGTCCCTGCTTTCCCGACATGATTCGGTCTTCGATTTCTGCACTGCTGGTGTCCACTGCACTGGCGGCCCATGCGCAATCCAGCCGCCCGCAACAGACGGCTGTAGGCGCGATCGTCACGCTGCGACCGAGCGCGGAGGCGGTTCGTGTCGTCATCGATCTGCCGGTCGCGCGCGACACCGTTCGCTTTCGCGATCCGGCTGTTCCACGGGACGCGTGGACCATTGAAAGCCCGAACATTCGCTGGGTAGGCGGCGCATTGGTTGGCGAAGCGCCCATCAAGCGCGTGGTGCTCAGCGTGCGCCCCGATACCACGGAGAACGGCCGCGGCTATTTGTCGGCCATTCGGGTCGGTAACGGGTGGCAACTGCATGGTCCCGCGTTCGAAGTGGCACAGCATCCAACACGCGTGGTTCCCTCGCTAGCCGCCGACTGGATGCAGTGGCCCCAACGCAGGCTCACGCAAGGCTACTTCTACCTCGGACCACGCCAACAGCACCGACGCCAGTCGTCACACGAACTGATCGCGGGGGCCAGCGTTCCGACGCCGCTTCGCGCACTCGCTGACTCGGCACTCACCGCTGCGCTTCGCGATCACGCCAGGCGGTTTGGCACGACCTTGATAGACCGGCCAGCGATGATCATCACGCAGGATGGCCCGCCTGGTTCATTTTCGTTCCGCGGCGACGTGACTGATGGCGGTGTAATGTCGTTGCGTTTTGCGCGTGACTTCACGCTGGCTTCTTCGGCGACAACACGCGCGGACGTCTGGCTGTTCGTGGCACACGAGGCCGCGCACCTCTGGAACAGTCATCTGGCGCAAGCGGATGATGCGCACCCATTTCTGCATGAAGGCGGTGCGGAATATGCCGCGCTGCAATCGGCGGTCGCAGCAGGAGTGCTGTCACAGGACGCGCTGCATTCGCGTCTGTCGGATCGCCTCACCGAATGCCACCGTCAGATCGGTGTGCGGGACTCGTTGCAGCGCATCATGGCGCGCGGCGGGGCCGTGTACGACTGTGGTACGGTACTGCAGTGGCTTGGCGACCTCGATGGTGGTGCCGCAGGGGGATTCGAGTCTACCTGGCGTGCGCTGGTGGCGAATTCGCTGCGCCAACGCAGACCGTACCATTTGCAGGAGTTTCGTGCGTTGCAGCCAGCGGGTTCGCTCGCTGCGCAGTGGTTCGATGTATCGCCCGACCTGCGGTGGCGAACCCTGAATGAGCGCCTGGCGTCACGAGGGGTCAGGTGGGAGAACGCGCCCAGTTCTCAGGCTTATGTAGTATCGGCGCTGCTTCATCTCGCGCGGCAGGTGTGCGCGCGCGGATCTTCCATAGGCTTCGGTTTGGTCAACGGAAAACTGCGCTATGACCAGGAACCGGGTTGCGGCCCGATTGCTCATGGCCCCGTGATTGCGGCCATCGAGGATGTGGACCCGCTGAAGGATGGCGCGGAGCTGTTCGCTCGTGTCGAGGCACGCTGCCAGTCGGGCGCGCCCGTTCGGGTCCAGACCGACTCCGACGGCCGCAGCATTGAGCTGCCTTGCTCCGCGGCGCCGGCGCGGCCGGTGGCGTATCGCCTGACGAGCATGCCGTCGCTGGTTCGTGTGCCGTAGAGTCAGCGAACGCCCCTCAGATCCAGACGCGGCGGTCGCCCGTACCGAGTCCGATGATGGCGGTGCTCTGGTAGTCGAGAGCGCCGGCGGTTCGTTCGCCAATCGTCGTGGCGCGAGTGCTGCGGAGTACCATGAGTACGATCACATCAGCGGCGCTCACCGTGCCACCGGCGGTGAGTACTGCGACCATCCACGGTCCGCCGAGCGGTGTCACGCGTAGTATGGTGGCTGTTTCGCCGTCATAGGCGGGCACCAGCCTGCCGGGACCTGCTTCCATGCGGGCGATCAGGCGTTACTCCGCGGCGCTCGGCGACGGACCACCGAGTCGCCGGACGTGAGCAAGCGGTTTCGGTGACGAGACCACGACAGACCGACCGCTGTCGTACGGCGTCTGGCGCGCCCCCACATGCCAGGGGAGAAGCGCAGGAGCATGCGTCAGTGGAGGGTGGCGGTCAGCTGCTGCATCATGAAACGCCTTGGCGAACATTTCGCTGACAAGGGAAAGACCGTCCCCATAGACTTCGACAACGCGCCGAGCAGCGATATGAACGGCTATACGTACCCCCACACCATCGAGAACGGTGCCGGTGAGCGACTCACCTTTCTTCGCCTTGTTCCGGGCCGAACCGGCGACCGCCTGGAGGTCGAGAATGTGGTGAAGCCCGGTGAAGGACCGCCGATGCACACCCACCATCGTCAGGTGGAGGCGCTCACTGTTGAGGAGGGACGCATCGGCTACCAGCGACTCGGTGAGGCGCCGCAGTACGCCGGTCCCGGCGAGACGGTGGTGTTCAAGGCCGGCGAAGCGCACAAGTTCTGGAGCGCCGGCGACGTGGATTTGCGGTGTACCGGCTATATCGAGCCGGCTGACAACGTGGAGTACTTTCTCACGGCCTTGTTCGAGTCGCAGCGTCAACATGGCGGCGGTCGTCCAGGCCCACTCGATGCAGCCTATCTCGTGAGGCGATATCGCTCCGAGTTCAGCATGGCGGAGATCCCGGCAATGGTTCAGCGGTTCGTCTTTCCCGTGCTGGTGCTGATCGGAACCATGCTGGGCAGGTACCGGAAGTACGCTGACGCGCCGGAACCCATTCCGCGCTGATGCAACTCTACGATGCTAGATTGCGGCATGATCAATCTGCGTCGTGTCACGAGTCAATTCCTGTGTCCCGCTCTTGCTGTCATGGTGGGAGTCCTACCGTACACACTCCGCGCGCAGGAGAACGACAGCGCGCGTGGCTGGGTCATCGCCGGCGGTCTTGGGCTTGGCCTTGCGAACGTCCCTGAGTCCCGAACACCAGTCTACTTCGACGCGCTGCAGCAGACGGCGCGTGTCGCGCTGCAGCGCAACGTTGGCGCCGGGGTGAGCGCGGGCGTGTCGTTGACGACGACCGTTGGGACCGAGGGTGGCGATTGTGTGGGCATCGGTCCCTGCGCTCCGCGGTTCAGTCATCGCACTTTCAGTGGAACACTGACCTACGTGCGCGGCCAACGCCTTCGGTCGTGGAAGCCCATGGCAACCGTGGTCGCTGGGTTGGCGCAGATACCCGAGACCTGGGCATCCGGTCTCAACGCGCGGACTCCTGCCAAGAGCACCTGGCAGATCGGCGCGGCGATCGACTTTCCCGTACTCGTTGGACCGGGCACCGCGCTTTTGCTCGGCTGGGAGGGACACATCATCCCGGACGCTCCCGGCGGCGGAGTCGGCGTCAACACGCTGGTCATGACCTTGCGGCACAGCCTGTTTCGTCGTGTGGCATTCTGACAGTAGCATTGTCCATGCTCATCCTGAGATGCACCAAACCGCTGCTCGCAAAGCTCGCGAAGCACATACCATCCGCGAGCGGTGAGAGCACGGCTTCGACCACCCGTCTGGGCGACTGGTACGCGAAACATCTGAATATCGGGCGTCATCGCCTGATACTCAGCACCAACGAGGAGACGTTCCTCTCGGTCGTCGTGCCCGCCAAGGATATGCCGGCCTTACCCGCACGCATCAACGAGGCCGTCGGTCACGTCCTCCGTTTCATCGGTGTGCCAGAATTGACGGTTGAGAATGAGCTGCGCGAGATGCACGAGGTACGCGTTGGCCCCACCGCATCACGTCGGGTCCTCGGCTACATGAATGACCACGCCTATCAGGTTGAGGCCATGGTGGACTATGGCGGAGGTACGTTCGATCTGGCAAACTTGGCCGAGCGACTGTCCACCGTCCCGTGCGGGACGATGGACTTCAAGTCGCCGGCCAGACTTGCGCGGGAACTATTGGGCGTGCATGAGTAGCTGACAGCGTCACTTCGCTGTCCACTATTCTGGAACAGGCGCTTCGCCTGCGGCCTTACCAACGGTCTTGATGATGCGGTCCGTGTAGCGCGCCTGACGTTGGCCATCCACGACCGCGAAGTCGTAAGTGGAGAGGCGATTCTCGAAGCGGAAGCGATGCTCCGACAGTGGCACAAGCCTGATGGGCCGACCGCCTTCACGCGCGCTGTACAGCGACCCGTTCTCAAAGGTCACGATCCTTACCACGTCGTCAAAGCGATACGTACCCACCCAGCGCTTCAACTGTGACTCGTTGAGCACCAGGGCAGCCTTCTCCACGACGGGCGCACCCAGCACCTGCGACACCGCACGCAGATTGTTGGACTCCGGACCGCTGCCATCATCACGGTTGGTGAGCACGATGGCGTACACATCACGACTCGGCACGTAGACGCCCGACGTGGCGTATCCGTTGATTCCGCCCGTGTGCTCCACGGTGCCGGCGCCAGCCAGCTCGTTGATGGCCCAACCGTACCCGTAGTTGCTGAAGCGGCCGTCGCTCAGCCGATGATTGGTCCAAGCCAGCTGTTTGCTGCCCTCGGAGATGAGCGTGTTCTGTCTGACGGCACGATTCCAACGCAGCATGTCGTCAACGGTGGAGAGCAGCGAGCCGGCCGCGTAGGCAATGCTGGGGCTCAGGTAGTCCGGCTTCTCGAACGCGCCCTCGAACAGCTGATAGCCGCTGGCCCGGTTCGGTACGATGGCATAGTTGCTTGCGTACGTCGAATGTGCCATGCCGAGCGGTTCGAAGATGCGCTTCTGGATGAAGTCACCGTACGGCATGCCGGACAGCTGCTCGATGATCATGCCCAGCAGCAGATAGCCCGTGTTGCTGTACGCGTACTGCGATCCGGGCGCGAACTCCAGCGGCAACGGTTTCACATACTCGGCAATCTGCGTGGGCGTCAGGTCTTCCCGCGTCTTCTCGCGGAAGGCGTGAAGGTTGGTGTAGCTCGTCAGCCCTGAGGAATGGTTGAGCAGATGATGCACCGTGATTTCATCGCCACGGGTGAACCCCGCAACGTACTTGGAGAGCGGATCCTGCAGATTGAGCTTGCCCTGCTCCATCAGCATCAGGATCGCGACACTGGTGAACTGCTTCGTGATGGAGGCCAACTGCAGCACGTTCTCTGGTCTCATGGGTACACGCAGCTCAATGTCCGCCATGCCGAAGGCTTTGCGATAGAGCACGGCATCACCACGCGCAATAAGGACGGTCGCACCCGGAGCATTGGCCGGATAGGCCTTGCGAAAGATGACATCAAGCGCCGCTTCCTCCGTTGCGGAAAGGCCTCGGCGTGCCGTCGTCGGTGAGGCGGCGACGCCGCGTGTGGTGGCGGGCGTTTGTGCGAGTGCGATCGACGGAAGCAGCAGGGCGGCAACGGCCAGTGGTGTGCGAAACATGATGGCGGGCAGAAGGGACAGGCGGCGGTGCACGCGGGGAAAACACCGGCAGGTAAAAGGTATACGTTATTCAACCTGCGGTGTTTCACGCCGCCAACCGGTTCAGTAGATCCCGCCTGAGACCGTCAACACCTCACGCTGTGTCATCGTCTCACGCACCGGAATCATCCGTTCATCAACGAGTGGCTGATTGTGGATACGCTTCACGGTAATCCCGCGCATAGTCCACAAACGTGCGCGGTGCCCGATTCAGAATGCTCGGCACGGCATCGGTAATCCGCTCGGCGTACCCCGCCTTGAGGAACGACAGAATCACGAGCAGGAACTCGGCGTAGTCGGCCGGGAGACCGGCACTTAGCAACAGGGGACGCATGGTCTCCGGCGTCACATCTTCGAAGCGGATTGGCCGCTCCAGCGCCTCCGACAGCAGGGCCGCCACCTCGGTATGCGTGAGCGCCTCGCCACCGGTCAGATCGAAGGCGCGGTTGTTGAACTCACTGCGCTGCAGCAGCGCGGCCCCCACATCGGCAATGTCCCGCGCGTCAATAAAACTCGTACGCGCGTCACCCACCGGCAGCACGATGGCCTGTTGCGTGACAATGCCCTGCAACCAGTAGGTGTGGAAGTTCTGCATGAACCAGTTGGGGCGAATCACGTTCCACGCCACTCCACTGGCTTCGAGCGCGAGCTCCGCCTTGCGAAGTGGTGCCTCGGGATTGGCATCCGCGCCCATGGCACTCATCGCCACCAGTTTGCCCACGCCGAGCCGACGCGCGGCGTCGATAACGGGCATGAGCAACACATCTTGATTGGTGAAGCCCGGCGGCGCGAGCAGAAAGGCGCCGTCCGCCCCGCGCAGCGCCTCATCGATGCCACGCCCACTCACGAGGTCGAGATGCACCTGACCCGCGGCCGGCGTACGGCTGGTGGTGCGCCGAACCACATGCCCAGCCGCCTCGAGACCCCGCGCCAGCTCGCTCCCCACCGTGCCACTGGCCCCAAGCACCACAAATGTCGACATGAATCGTTCTCCCTGAGTGTGTGGGCACCCCGCATGGGTACCGGTCGACAGGGAACATGAAGTCATAGGCCTGGACGTAGAATGGCAGAAAGTCCTCAAACACTGTCCAATCGTCCGGAAGCTGGTATGTTCAGGATATGGATATCCTCACCGACCTGTTCCGCGAGTCCGGCCTGCGGCGCCGTCTGCTCGACCTGCGCGAGCTGCCTGCGCAGCGCGGGCTGCGCTTCCCCTGCGAGCGCAGCGTGGGCTTTCACGTGGTGGTGAGCGGCACGGCGTACATCCATGCCCCGGGTGAGAGCACACCCATCGAGCTGCAGGCCGGCGACGTGGCCGTCATGGCGCGTGGCTGTGAGCATGTGCTGACCACGGGGCCGCGTCTCAAGGGCCTGCCCGTCGACACCATTGAGCTGGACGGCGCACGACGTGCCACCCAGTCTGCCGAGACCACGCTGGTGAGCGGGGCCTATCAGCTGTGGAACACGCCGGTGCACCCCTTCTTCGCGCAACTGCCCGCGTGGTTTGTGCTGCGTGCTGAGCGGAGCTCAACGCTGAGTCCCGTGGCGCTCACCGTGGCCATGCTGGCCGATGAGGCGCGCAGCGATGCACTCGGGCGTGACACCGTGCTGCATGGTTTGCTCGATGTACTCTTCACGCAGTTGCTGCGGCTCATTGTCGAGGAGCAAGGGGACACCGGGGCGGGATTCAGTCACGCGATTCGCGACCCGCATATTCGGCAGGTCGTCACCCTGCTGCATCGGGAGTACGCGCAGGACTGGACCCTTGACGGCCTGGCCCGCGCGGTGGGACTGTCGCGCTCGGTGCTGGCAGAGCGCTTTCGTGTCAACATGGGTGATACGCCGTTGGCCTACTTGCGCACCGTGCGACTGCAGCGGGCGATGCGCCTGCTTGCCGATGGCGCAGAAACCATCGAGCAGGTTGCTGTGGCCGTCGGGTATCAGGACGCCTTCGGATTCTCCAAGGCGTTCAAGAAGGCTGTGGGTGAATCACCGGGCGAGTTTCGCAAGCGCAATGCGGCGGAAGAAGGATTGCCATGGCGCCTGCCGGCCAGTGAGGCGGTGGGAACAGGCTGACGCGACACTTCACACTTCCATTGATGTCACGGCATATGCCAAAGAAGACCGAGTCCACTCACCCCAACGCATCGGCGTTTCCCAACGGCATGCCGGGTCCTGCGCTGCGGGCACTGGCGTCAGCAGGCATCCGTTCCATGCATGATCTGGCCGGCTGGAATGAGAAGGATCTTGCGGCGCTGCATGGGATGGGCCCCAAGGCGCTACAGGTGCTGCAGCGGGGGCTTGAGGAGAACAAGGTCGAATCGTGAAGACACCACCAACGAATCGTTGGCGGTATCTCGTGGCGCTACTCCTGCTCGCCGCCTGCACCGGCGAGCAATCAGCCGTGCTGCGCGTCGATCGCCAATTCATACTGTTTCCCGCCAGCGACTCGGTAGCGATTCACGACCGCACCATCGACTCCCTCACACGAATCGTGGACATTGTTCTGCATGACTCCAGTTTGGTGCTAACAGACTCCCGGCAACGGCGAGTCGCGCAGGTCGTTCCAGGCCGCGTTGGCAAGTTGCAGGGTCGCCGCGGCGACGGGCCGGGCGAGTTCCAGTTTCCTCTGCATTCGGATGCGCTGGGAGATCGGGTGGTGATCGGTGACATCGGCAACTCGCGTTTTCAGTTCTTCAACCGGGAGGGCGAGCTCATTGCCACACTCAAATCACCCGTCACCATTCACCACTTTGCACTGGAGTCCGACAGTACCCTGCTGGTGGCCATTGCCGACTCCGTGTGGTATCTCGCCCGCGTGACGATGCGCGGCGAGTGGCACCCCGTTGCGCGGCGCCCGGTGCGCCAACATGCGAAAGGCTCGCAAGCGCCCGCGGCACTCATGCGATACGACCATCTGATCGCCATGCTTGGCAACGGGTCTTTCGTCGTGTTCGATCAGGCGGATGGGATGCTGCGGGAATACGATGCACGCGGCGAGATGCTGCGCCAACGCAGCCTGCCACCCGACATCCTGAAACAGCTGGTGCAGGCTCGCGACGAAGACATGAAAGCGCTCTCGACACGCTTTGGCGGCGTGCTCACTGCGCCTCTCATCAAGGAACTCGCCGGAGATCATCGTGGACATGTGCTGCTGCTGCTCTCCGCCTCGCCGATTGGTGGGTTGTGGCTGGACCTCAATCGGAATCAGGCGGTCTCGCTCGCAACGGACGCGCCCAGACGCGGTGATCCGCTGCTCAGCGCCACTGCCGGGTCGGTATCGGGCGACAGCATCGCCATTGCCTCCTTCGACGGTAGCGTACGCGTCAGGCGCATCGCGGCTCCACGGTAGTACAATCCACGCCACCTACTTCAGCGCATTGAACGCCTCCAGCACCTTCAGCAGGTCCGCGCTCGAATAGCGATACTCGCCAGCGCCGGCACTCACCGCGCCGTCAAACGTCTTCCCGTCGCGCTTGACCTTGAGCACCATGCTGTACGGCGGTGCCAGTCGATATGGGCGGTACTGCGCACGGGCGCGCACCGCCCGCTCCACCCCAAGCCGAATGGAGTCCTGCGCCTCGGCAGGCGACATGCCGAGGATGGCGGTGCCGATTTCCTGCTTCACGGCCACGCCGTCCACCGTGCCCAGCAGACCACGCAGCTGATTCACGGCTGCCCGGTCACCCGATACAAACACCACCGGCACGTTGTACAGGCCCGCCACCAGCGCGTTGTATCCGCCCTCGGGCAACGACACGCCGTTGACGGAAAAGTCCACCACGTTGCCATTGGACGTGTGCGCAAGGATCGCGTTGGGTGTACCGGCGCTGGCGTGATAGCCAATGAACACCACCGCGGCAAAGCTGCTGTCGATGCCCTCCATCATGTTCCTGGGGCCCGTGCTCACACCACGCAGCAATCGCGCACGCCGATCGAGGTCGGTTGGCAGAATGTTCTGCTTGGCGCCGTGCGAATCACGCACCACCACCTCTGTGGCCCCCGCGCGCAGCGCACCCGCGATGGCCGCATTGGCCTCCTCGGCAGCCAGCTTGCGGAAGTACTGGTAGTCGCCGCTCGTGCCACCCACATCACCGGAGGTGACCACACCCGCCAGGCCCTCCATGTCCACTGAGATGAACACCTTGAGCGGCGCGGCGGGTCGCTGCGATGCCGTCTGGGCCAGCGTGGTGTCGACGGGAACCATGGCGCAGAGTGCCGCGAGCAAAGGCAACGTGGCGTACCGCACGGTGCGGACCGCAGAGGGCAGACGGAACATGGGCGGGAGGGCGGGAGAAAAGAACCGGTGACCAGCGTTGACAGCTGCTTCACATGTCCCGTGTACACTGGGGCGTGAGCACGACATTCGAAACCTACCGTTCCGCTACGCGCCGCGTGGCCGCCCGCGCGCTCCTCGCCCTCGCACTGCTGTCGTTGGCGGGGCGTCAGGCGTCCGCACAGCTTCAAGGCTCGCCTTCTGCCAGCGACAGCATCCTGACCGCGTCCGTCTCGCGCGCGCTGGGCGAAATTGGCGTCCCCGGCGCGGTATGGGCACTCGTGCGCGGCGACTCCAATGAGCTGGGTGCCGCTGGCATCCGCGACAGGGCGAGTGCGGTGCCCATGACCGCAAACACGCGCGTACAACTGGGCTCAGTCACCAAAACGCTGCTGGCCACCGGCGTCCTCATGCTCGTCACCCGCGGGCAACTGGCGCTCGACGAACCCGTGGCCAGCTACCTGCCGGATCTGCCCATTCACAATCCCTGGCAGGCCAGCTCGCCAATCACCGTGCGGCATCTGCTCGATCACACCTCGGGACTTGGCGACGCGCATCTCTGGCAGGTGTTTGCCACACGGACGTCGCCTGATCTTGCACTGCGCCGCGCCATCGCGCGCGATGGCACACGGCTCGCGTTGCAGGCACGCCCGGGTACACGATTCTCGTACTCCAACACCGGTTACACGCTGCTCGCCCTGCTCGTGGAGACCGTCACCGGTGAGCGCTACGAGCGGTTTCTCGATCGTGAACTGCTTGCGCCACTTGGCATGACGCGCTCGACCTTCACGTGGCAATCGCAGGTCGGCGACAAGGCCGACACCACCATGGCCATGGGGCACTTTGACGACGGCACACGTCAACCGGCCTACGGGCTGGCCACACGACCGGCAGCACAGTTCACCACCACGGCAGGCGACATGGCGCGTTTCGCGCGCTTCCTCATGAGCAATGGGCGTATGCCACACGGCGACACATCACGTGTTCTCGTGGACGGCACGCTGCTGTCTGCCATGGGCGTGCCGAGGCACACCGAGGCCGAACGCGCCGGCCTCACGTTGGGCTATGGGCTCGGGCTGCAGTCGCGCGAACGCTGGGGGCTCATGACCCGCTGTCATGTGGGCAATATCGGCACCTTCCGCGCCATTCTCTGCGTGTTGCCCGATCAGCAGCGGGCCTTCTTTGCCAGCTACAACAGCGATCCGGAAGACGCGGCCTGGGACCGCGTGGATTCGCTGCTGGTCGCACAACTCGGTGCCAGGCCCACGGCGTTCCGTGGCCACGTGGCGGCCCCAGTGCTGCGTGGTGCTGATGCAGCGACGTGGATCGGCTGGTATGTGCCTCGCCCCACACGCTTCGAACAGTTCAGCTATCTCGACGCGCTCGCGCCGTTCCACATCTTCATTCGTGGCGACAGCTTGACCCTCACGCCGCTCGGCGGCACCGCACGGCACCTGGTCTGGCGCGGCGGTATGACCTGGGGCCTCCTCGGCCGTGCCTGGCCCACGCATGTGCTGCTGACCAATGGTCACGAACGCATGATCAGCGATGGCCAGCGCACACTCGTGCGCGTGTCCATGATACGCGTTTGGTGGCGGTGGCTCTCGGCGGCCGTGGGTCTGTGCTGTGTGCTGCTGATCCTGATGCGGGGACTGATACGCATCGCGCGCCGCGCCCCCGTGCGCGAGCCGCTGTGCTGGCCGGTACTTTCCCTCGTACCACTACTGGCGGCGGCCGCAGGACTGTTCCGTCAACCGTTTCTGGCCATTGGTGACATGCGGTGGCCGAGTGTGTTGCTGGCGGTTGGCACGGGTCTGATGCTGGCTGGCGTAGCCGCCGCGACGCTGCACACCGCCGTGCGCCTGTGGCGCACCCGCGCAACCTTCAATCGAGGCCTCGTGCTCGACGGCCTGCTGCTGACCGGCGCGCTGCAATGGCTGGTCACGCTCGCGTACTGGGGGTTGCTGCCGCTTCGACTCTGGGCCTGACGCGCATGCATCCGTGTTGGCCGGCGCCTGTCGAAACGCAGGAATGCATCGTAACGTAATGTGCAGATCCCCTACACCATGCGCATGCGCAGGAGGCGATGATGAATGCACCCGGTTGGAGTGTCCTCAATACCTACGCCACTGGCTTCGAGGCCGATTTTGTCATGGCCCAGCTCGAGGCTGAAGGCATCCCGGCCGTGCGGGACAATCACGAAAGCACCGCGCTCTTCGGCCTCGGGTTCCAGGGCGCCACGCGCTCCGGCTACACCATCATGGTCCCCACCGAGGTGCTGGACGAGGCACAGGCGCTGCTGGAGTCGGCGCCGGATGACGTCCCGTCTGACGTCCCGTTCGACGTGCCGGACGACGAACCCACGCCCTGACCGGTAGGCGCGCCCGCCCGTTGGGCGCGAACGATGATTTCAGAGGCCGCATGCAGTCCAAGCCTTCATCCCCCGTGTGGAGGCTTGGACCATGCATTCGCCCGCCATCATGCCCCAAAACTCACTGGTCGACGACTACCTCGCCGCCCTGCCCGCCCCGCAGCGTGAGGCACTCTCGGATCTGCGCACGCGCTTGCACGCGCTGATTCCCGGCGCAGACGAGGCCATCAAGACGCGCGTGCCCGCCCTGCGTTACAAGAACAAGACCGTGGTCGGGTTTGGCGCAGGCAGGACACACCTGGCGCTGTACGTCATGTTCGGTCGCGCGCTCGATACCCTCGCGGACGCGTTGCAGGACTACGACGCGACGAGTCGCGTCGTGCGCTACACCATCGAGCATCCGCTCCCCGACGCGCTCATCCGCAAGATCGTGAAGCTGCGACTTGCCGAGATCGACGCCCAGCAGAAGGGGTAACGGACACCATGCCCATGCAAACCAGCCCGGAGTGCGCGACGTCACGCGATGGCTCGCGCATCGCCCATTGGCGTTACGGCAGCGGACCGGCCCTCCTCATCATTGGCGGCGCACTGAGCGATCACTCGACCTATGTCCCACTGGCCGAGACGCTGTCCCCGGCGTGCACCACCATCATCTGGGATCGTCGTGAGCGGGGGCACAGCGTGCATGCCGCGTCACCGTACTCGCCGGAGCGCGAGGTCGAGGATGTGGACGCTCTGCTCTCCACCTGCGTGGGTCCGGTCACCATCTACGGACATTCATCCGGCGCGGCGCTCGCTCTCCGCGCAGCGGCCGCCGGGCTCCCCGTCGCGCGGCTCGTGCTCGGTGATCCGCCCTACTCGCCGCACACGCCCGACGCGGACGCCATGCGCGCCGAGCATGCGCAACAGGCCGAGCGGCTGCGTGCGCTCGTGGCGCAGGCTGACCACGCAGGGGCTGTCCGTTTCTTTCTCAGCGGGTTCGGATTGTCACCGGAGGAACTGGATGGCTTGATGGCATCGCCTGCCGGGGAGGCCATGTGCGCTCTGGCAGCGACGCTCCCGTACGACTACGACATGTTGGGCGATGGGCTGGTGCCGCTGGACGCCGCGAAGTCGGTACACGTCCCCACATTGGTGCTGGCCGCTCAAGGCGAGGATGTGGCCGCGCGCCAACTTTGCGCAGCGATTCCCGACGCGCGCCTGTTGGGCACGGTGGCACCCCTGCATGCCCTGGCAGTGGAGGACTACGCCCCGGACATCCTGCGGTTCGTGCACAGCTGACGCAGTTACCCAGAACGCGACGTCTTATCGTCGCATCCTGGCACCGCCGCCATTACCCCGCGTCGTTCGACTCGAGCGGCAAGGCCGCGAGTCGCGCACCCAGCTCGGCGAATCCGCGCGCGGTGGCCATCATGGCCGGCGTGGTGCCGTCCTCCATCACGGCATGTACCTCGGCGCCGCGCGCAATGAGCAGGTCACACAGGGCACTGTCGCCACGTGACGCGGCCAGATGCAGCGGCGTGACACGATGCGCACCAAGCGCCGCCACATCGGCGCCGGCAAACACGAGGCGTCGCACGATGCCCGGCTTCGTGGCCCCCGCCAACGCCGCGTGCAGCGGTGTGTTGCGCGTGGCGTTGGTGGAATGCGCATCGAGTGGGGCGCCGAGGTCGATGAGCAGCGCCACGGCTTCTTCGTGCCCGAAGAACGCCGCGAGATGCAGTGGCGTCCAGCCATCACTGCTGCGCAGCACCCGCGCGTCATCGTCGTTGAAGATGATCTGCCGCAGCGCGTCCACCTGACCCAGTGCCGCCGCCTCACAGGCATCGGGCCCGCGCTGCCGCAGAAAGAGCGGCGCCAACTCCGGCGCGCCCACATAGCAGCAGTGCAGCGCAAGCGTCTCCCCGCCCGGTGCGCGCATCTGCGCCCGTGCCGGGTCTTCCGCGAGCAGACGCTCGATACCCAGCTGATCGCGGCCACGAATGGCGGTGAGCAGGACTTCCGGTGCGGTGGGGACCATGGCGTCAGCGGCCCGGGGCGCCACCGCTGGTACCCGCACTGCGCGGCGCCGCATCACGCAGGCGCGCCACGGCCTCGCGCGCGGTTCGCAACTGCGGCTCGAGCGGCGCCTCGCCATCACGCCAGAGCTCAAGGAAGCGCTCATAGGCCTGCCGTGCCTTGACCGGCTCGCCAATGCGCTCGTACAGCGCACCGCGCAACATGAATTGGCGCACGTACACCGCCCAGGTGGTCTCCACCGACTCGCTGAGTGAGAAGCGTGCCGGGTCGATGAGTTCGAGCACCGCCAGTGCCTGACGCACGTCGCCCAGTTCCGCCAACACCACGGCGCGTGTCACCATGCGCAGGCCCGTGGTGCCGATGCGTGACGTGCGCAGCGAATCCACCGATGGGAAGCTGCGCGCAAGCCGACGTGCCTCGCTGCTGTCGCGCCGCTCAATGGCGAGCAGTGCACGCAGCTCGGGATACCCCGTGCTGTCGCCCTGCGCGGCCAGCGTGCGCACCGCCATCTCGCCATGCTGCACGTCGCGCGTGGCCAGGAACGTCATGTACGCACTCAGCCAGTCACGCTGCTGCGGTGGCAGGCCTTCAAGTTGCCGCGCCACACCCGTCAACTGCTGACGGTCTGTCACCGTGAGCGGAATGCCCATGCTGGCCTTCATGGTGAGCGAGAGCCACAGTGCCACCGCCGCGGACTTGACGCCAGGCACGATATCCATGCCATCGGTGGCGCGCGTCATGGTGCCCGCGGCCGCGCTGATGAGCGACGGCCGACCGGTCAGCGCGCCGATGCTCATGGCGTCCTGCAGAATCAGATAGCGCTCGCCCACCGCAAGACGGCGCAGCGTGTCATCGGGCGTGGCGGCCAGCATGGTGGCCGCTTCGGCGCCGGTACCCGGTCGCAGCGCCCGCGCGCGAATGGCCAGAATGCGCCACGCGAAGGTGGGATCGTTGGTGGACGAGCGCGCCATCGCCGCCTGCAGCACGCCAATGGCGCTGTCGGCCATGCCGGCGGTCAGCAGATTGTCGGCCAGCGCCTTGCGCGCCTGCACGGCATCGGGGTCGGCGGCAATCCAGCCCATGGCTGCTTCGCGTGCGCGCACACTGGCCGCATTGCGCAGCGCTTCCACCTGCGCTGGTGTACCCAGCCGCGTCTCATACGCCACCGGTCCACCCGGCTTGATACTGTCGCCCACCAACACGATGAACGCACGCGGGACTGCCGCCTGATTGTACATCGACACCAGGTGCTCATACGCCAGATGGAACGTGGAGTCGAGCGCAATGGTGCGCTGGAACGCGCGCATGGACTGATTGAGATACTTGGCCGTGCTGTCGGGACTGCGGCCGTATGACGTATTCAGCACGAGGTGGTACGCCGCGTCGGCAAAGGCATACCACGCCTCCGCGTCCAGCGAATCCACGGCCACCAATCGCGCGAGCCGCTCGTGGGAGGCCAACAGCGACGCCCGCGCGGCGTCCGGATCTCCACGCTGCAGGAGACGGAATGCACTCGTGAGCTCCGCATGTCCGCGCACGATTTCCTGCTGACGCTGCGGCAGACGCGCTGCGAACTGCACTGCGCGCTCCGCGTCGGCCACGTTGAGGGTGTCCGACCAGTTGCGCCAACCGCGCCCGAGGGAGCGACGATAATACGCCAGCGCAAACGTGCTGTCGCGGCGAATGGCCTGCGTGAACAGCGAATCGGCCGCATCGAGGCGCCAGGAGTTGAGCGAGCGCAGCCCTTCGAGATACAAGCGATACGCGTCCACCGAGTTGGTGGTCTGCCGCGCGAGATCGAGTGACACCCGCGGTCCACCGGCCAGATTGAGCAGATCACCGGCGAGCTGCTCGAAGACGCTGCGCGGATCGGCCGTGCGCAGCGCGGCGACCCGTGCGCGGTCCACCACGTCCTGGGCCCGCGTGTCGTACAGCGTGGCGGTGGCGATGAGCGAGTCACCGGCCAGCGTCAGCTGCCCCAGCACGACACGGCCCACACCGGCGCGACGCGCCAGACGTTCCGCGTCGTCGAAGCTGATGCGCCGCGCCTCGTCGAGTCGTTCGTCGCGCAACAGGTCGAGCGTGCGCTCGTACTCCACCACCTTGAGGTCGCGCCACTGCTCGAGCGACAGCGTGAGCATATTGACGCCGCCTTCGCGCAACCAGTCGAGCGAGTTGTCGGGCGCCTGCACTTCGAATGGTGCCACCAGCCAGGCCCGCTCGGCTTCACGCGCGCCAGCCGGACGCGAAAGCACCACCGCCAGCGAGGCCAGAGTCGCAATGGCCAGACCACCCCAGACCAACAGGCCGCGACGACCACGTGCCGGCGTCTTGGTGGCCTTCCCGCTGGAGGCCGCACCGATCAGCCGCGTGGGTGTGGCGCGTGTGACCGGTCCCGAGGGCGTATCAGCCATCGGGTCACCCGTCACCGCCGCCGCGAAGGCGCGGCCATGCGGCCAGCGCGCGTCACGATCCTTGGCCAGCAGACGATCGATGGCCGAAGCGACGGCCGGAGACGTGGCAGGCGCCGACTCGCTGAGCGAGGGCACCGCCTCCGTGAGATGCTTGACGAGCACCGACGCCGCCGTCGGCGCATCCACAGCCGGCGCGCCCGTGAGCATCTCCACCGCAATCAGCCCCAGCGAATAGAGATCGCTGCGGCCGTCGATGTCCGCATCGCCACTGGCCTGCTCGGGACTCATGTAGCGCGGCGAGCCCAGCACAAAGCCCGCGCCGGTTATCTGCAAATTGCCCTGCAGCGCCCGCGCCACGCCGAAGTCCGTGAGCATGGCGCGACCGGTGTCCCGGTCCAGCAGCACATTCTCCGGCTTCACGTCGCGGTGGACGAGACCCTGCGCGTGCGCGTAGTCGAGCGCCAGCGCGATGTCGCGCAGAATGGGCACGGCCTCCGCTTCAGCAAGGCGGTCCTCGCGCGTGAGCCGATCGCGCAGACTCTCGCCAGGCACGAACTCCATGACGAAGTACAGCAGGCCGTCGGCTTCACCGGCCGAGTACACGGCCACGATGTGCGGATGCCGGAGCCGGGCGACGGTGCGCGATTCCTGCACGAAGCGCTGCCGCAGCTCGGCGCTGGCCGCCACGTCCGGCGCCACGACCTTGATGGCCACCGGGCGATCAAGCGCCTCGTCGTGCGCCCGAAATACCGACCCCATGCCACCCTGCCCGAGCAACCCCTCCACGCGGTACTGCCCAGCCAAGGCGGTACGCAGTCGTGACTCGAGGGTTCGGGATGCGGGGTCGTTCATGCGGGTAAGTTGTGGCGAAAGCCTGCGGATGGCCACGGCCTTCCGTCAGTTCATCCCGGACGCCGCTGTGGTGTGATGCCGAGCACAATGCAGACTACAAACGTACGCACTACCCACGCCCGACGTGATCTGTTCCTCGGCATTCTGCTTGGGAGCCTGTGTCTGTTCGTGACGGCCTGTGGGGGCGGGGCCGGGTCACGCGCCACACCGGGCGCCTCGCCTGCCTCGCCGGTCTGGATGGGCCTGGCCCCGGCGGCGGTGCCCGGTCGACCGCTGGTGATCGCGCACCGCGGCGCCAGTGGACATCGGCCTGAGCACACCCTCGCCGCCTACGCGCTGGCGGTGGAGCAGGGCGCCGACTTCATCGAGCCCGACCTGGTCAGCACGCGGGACAGTGTGCTCGTGGCGCGGCACGAAAACGAAATTGGCGGCACCACCGACGTCGCGACGCGCTTTCCATCTCGCAAAACGCGCAAGGTCATCGACGGAGACACGGTAGAGGGCTGGTTCACCGAAGACTTCACGCTCGCTGAACTCAAGACCCTGCGAGCGCGGGAACGGTTGCCCTTCCGCTCGCAGGCCTACAACGGCCAGTTCGCCATTCCCACATTCGACGAGGTGCTGGCGCTCGCCGACTCGCTGGGTCGCCAGCGCGGACGGGCCGTGGGGGTGTATCCCGAGACCAAGCATCCCTCGTATCACCGGCAGATCGGGCTGCCCCTCGAAGAGCGCCTGCTGGCGGCCCTGCGCCGACACGGGCTCGATCGCCGCGACGCCCCGGTCTTCATCCAAAGTTTCGAGGACGGCAACCTTCGTACGTTGCGTGGCATGACGCGGGTGCCGCTCGTGTATCTCATTGGTGCGGGACGTCTCGACGCGGCGCGGCTGCGCGACATCGCCAGGTTTGCCGACGCCGTGGGCCTCAATCAGCGCATGGTGGTCGGCGCCGATTCATCGGCTAGGCCCAGCACGGTGATTCAGGACGCCAAAGCGGCGGGTCTGCGTGTGCACGTGTGGACGCTGCGGCCTGAGCCGGCCTTTCTCGCCAAGCGATATGGTGGGGACTCGGCAGCGGAGGTGCGCGAGCTCGTGGGGCTGGGGGTGGATGGGTTCTTTACCGACTTCCCGGATGTGACGGTGGGGGCGCTGCGGGGGCTTGGGTTGAACTGATGGTGTGAGGATCAGAGGATCTGGGGATAAGAGGGGCGGGCCTCGGGGGTTCCCTTGATAGTGGAGCCCCCGAGGCCCGCCTCTCCAATCCTTGTATC